>JBDTVL010000492.1:0-2907 GCA_040007215.1 Flavitalea sp. | reverse complement strand
CGGGCCTTTCTCTGCCTGCATGGCTGCAGGTAATGGGAAGGATACATCCCCTGCTGCTTCATATTCCTATAGGTTTACTGTTGCTGTATGCTATATCGGAATTGTTTTTCTCTTTCAAAAAACTCGGCGATGGGCTGACGGATCTGAAAGATGGACTGCTGCTTTTGGGCACGGTTACCATTTCGCTGACAGCGCTGATGGGATTATTTCTTTCCAGGGAACCCGGTTACGAACCGGATGCTATTTCGCCGCATAAATGGGCCGGGTCGCTGATCTGTTTTATGTTGCTTGCCTGGTACCAGTGGAGAGGAGCGATCAGGAAATATGCGATCATCAATAAATCTTTTGCAGCGCTGAGCATTATATTAGTAACCCTTACGGGGCACTTCGGCGGCAATATCACCCATGGCGAGAACTTCGTACTGGCGCCTATTCTTCCCAAAGAAGAAACAGCTATAAAGGTGCCGCTTGATGAAGCGGTAGTGTTCAGGCATATGGTTCAACCCATATTAAAAGCAAAATGCGTTTCCTGTCATAACGAAAAAAAGGCCAAGGGCGAACTGGTCATGGAATCGGCCGAGCTACTCATTAAGGGCGGGAAAAATGGTAAATTATGGGACACCACAGCAAATGATCTGGGAATGATGCTCAAGCGCGTTCATCTTCCTCTTGAACATGACGATCATATGCCGCCAAAGGGAAAACCTCAGTTAACGGATACGGAAATAACCATTCTTGAATCGTGGATCAGATCGGGAAGTAACCTGACCATTAAAGTATCTGAGCTTCCTGAAACAGATACGCTGAAAGTATTGGCCGCCGTTTTATTTTCATCCGGCGATGAAGAAGAGTATACTTTTCCCGAAGCCAACCAGGCTACAATAGCTTCCTTAAATAATTTCTACCGCGTAGTACAGCCTATTGCTGCAAAATCGCCGGCGCTCACAGTAAATTTTTATGGAAGAAGCCAGTTTGAGATAAAGGCGCTGCAGGAGTTAAAACCCGTAAGCACGCAGGTGGTTGAAATAGATCTAAGCCGGATGCCGGTTAAAGATGAACAGTTGCATGAGCTGGAAGCATTTCCTAACCTTAGAAAACTTATCCTGAATTTTACCGATATCAAGGGAAAGGGTCTCGAAGGATTGAGTAAATTGAAATTTCTCCGGGAGCTTTCGCTGTCCGGGACCGGCGTGGAGGCTTCTGCGTTAGCGGGGCTGAAAAATTTCCCTGCGCTTAAAGAAGTATTTTTATGGAATACAACGGTATCGGCCAATGAAGCGAAAGCTTTGCAAAAACCGGGAGGCAAAGTAAACTTTGAAACCGGTTATGTAAACGATACGATGGTACTTAAACTCACTCCGCCGATCTGTAATAATGAAAGTTTCGTGATCACCGAGCCAACAGAGCTGAAGCTAAAGCACAATATTAACGGAGCAGAGATCAGGTACACGCTTGATGGGTCGGAGCCCGACAGTATTCATGCGCCCATTTACCATAATGATGTAAAGATTGAAAAGTCGGCGGTGGTAAAAACTAAGGTATTCCGTAAGGGATGGATCAGCAGCGATGTTCAGGTATCGAATTTTTACTGGAGCGCCGCTAAGCCTAAAAAAGTAACCCTGCTGGTTCAGCCGGATCCGTATTATCCTGCAAGGCGCGAAAAAACGCTTTTCGATTTTACGCTCGGCGGAAGCAGTATCGGATCGGGTAAATGGCTTGGCTATCATAGTCCGAATAATTTTGACGCCCTGATGGAATTTGAAGCGCCGGTTACCGCTTCCTCTATTACACTGAGCTGCTTAAGAAATAATGACAGGAAGGCCTTTCCTCCGGAATCGGTTACTATCTGGTATGGCGATGATTCAGGCCAGCTTAAAAAAATGACAACAACGCATGTTTCACCTCCGGCGAAAGAGGGTGATGAATCCAGCGCTGCCCTGGTGTTTCCGCTTCCTAAAGAAGCTTTCAGGTATTTAAGGCTGCAGGCCGTTCCTGTAAGTAAAATGCCGCAATGGCATAGCGAGAAAGGTAAACCCGGTTCCTTATTTATTGATGAACTGGTCATTAATTGATGGCATTTAATTCCTTCCCGAAATAATTCCCGCTATTTCTTTAACCAGCTTTTTCTTTTTGCGTAAATCGTTTTCCCGATACCGCATTCTTCTGCATTTTCTTTAGGATACTTTTGCAACCGGAACAGATCAGTATCATCCTGTCTGCTCCGGAAAAAAACAGTCATGCATTCAGGGCCAATCTGTTTTTCTTTTGCGGCAGAACGTAAAAGTTTTTCCAGGCTGCGCCCGCCAATACAGATACAGCAAACTAAAACTAACATTCATCATGAATAAGATATTTAGCGCTATTTTTCTATTCTTTATGTTTGTCGCCAGTAGCTTTGGCCAGTCGCAAACGGGTTCGCTCAAAGGCAAAGTAACTACCACAGAAGGAAGGGGCGCCAGCGATGTTACCATAGCGCTCAAAAATAAAAGCAAGGGAACTGTTACGGATGAAAATGGTTTATTTGAATTCAGAAAACTTGCCGTTGGCGATTATGAAATAGAGATTTCCCTGGTGGGTTATGAAACCCTGTCGCAGTCTGTTGCGATTGAATCCGGCAAACAGCAGGAAGTGTCGCTGCAATTAAAATTATCCGGCCGCGAGCTGGAAGAAGTGGTGGTTAAATCGGCAGGAAGAGGATATAAGATCAGCAAGCCTTCTTCCACATTACGATTGCAGGGGCCATTGCTGGAAGTTCCGCAGAATATTCAGGTGGTTACTTCTAAAACATTGGCCGATCAGCAGATATTTGATATGCTTGATGGCGTAACGCGCAATGTAAGCGGCGCCGCCAGGAGCGAACATTGGGATAATTATGCCAACATCACCATGAGAGGAACCACCATCGGG
>JBDTVL010000491.1:0-2908 GCA_040007215.1 Flavitalea sp. | reverse complement strand
CATAGACACTTCCGATTCGCCGCCTGTTGATCCGGATGCCATCGATTTCCAGGCTTTTTTTGCGAAGCAGGATCCGATGAATATGCGACTGCTCACCGCGCTGAGAATGAATGCCACTTTTCCTTATGTGCTGCCGAATGTATGGCTGCCCAGTAATCCTGTTATTGATGTGATGGATGCAGGTCTGCGCGATAACTACGGACCCGAAACCGCCGTTCGTTTTCTGCGGGTATTCCGGGACTGGATAAAGGAGAATACCTCAGGCATTGTAGTGATACAGATCCGCGACAGGGTTACCGGGGGATGGGATCATCCTTATGAATCGAAGGATATTACGGAGCTGGTCACCAAACCTTTTCTCATTCTGCAAAATAATTGGTATAAGATGCAGGATTATAATCAGAATGACCTGCTCAGCTTTACGCAACAGTTGTCGGGCAAACAATTTCATAAAATATCATTTGAGTATGTGCCCCGGAAAGAAGATGCCGGCGCAGCGCTGAATTTTCATCTTACCAAAAGAGAAAAACAAAATATTTACGGAGCGCTGGATAACGAAAACAATAAAACTTCTTTCGACCGGTTTGTAAAATTAGCTACAGTAGACAGCGCCGTTAAAAAGGCTGCAATAGCCGGAACGCGTTAGGCATAATCTTCACTTCTATACGCGATGCAGGCGGCATGGGTTCTCCATCAACATGCAAGGGAGCCAAACCTGGATTAAGGATCACCAGGCCGGTCGTTTGAAAATACAATACATTCTTCCGGTCTATATGATCGTCGAGGGTTTGAATAGCATTGATGCCGGTAAACTGGTGCAGAATGGAAAACGGAAGCATCAGCTTGTTCATTTTTTTTGCGATGACAATATCCAGTAATCCATCGGTGAGACTGGCATGGGGGGCTATGGTAAAGTGGTTGCCAAATTGATTGCTGTTAGCTATACTGAGGAAAAAAGCTTCGGTGGAAATCTTTTTCTTTTTAGATATTATTTCAAATGGATGAGCCTTCGCTTTAAAATAATTGATGGCGCAGATCTTCAGGTAGGTTTGCAGGCCTCTTCTTTTTACGCTGTCAAAATCTTTAGCTACCTGCGCATCGAAACCCAAGCCTGCAAGCATACACGAAAAACGGTCGTTGATATAAAATCCATCTATCCAGCCCGATTTTCCGGCGAAGATGATGTCGAGCGCTTTGCTTGCCGCCACAGGAATTCGGGCCGTTAGCGCCAGGCCATTGCCCGATCCCATAGGAATGATGCCGACAGCTACCGAAGTATTCAGGAGAGAACCGGCAACGGCGCTTACTGTTCCGTCGCCTCCGCAAACGATAACATCGGTGATGCCGTCGCTTTCAATTTTTTTGCGGAGATGATCATAATTACCTTCTTTATTGGTGGCTAATATTTCGAAAGCAAGATGATGCGCCTGCGTTTTTTTGGCGATCATTTCTTTCAGCGCCGCTTTTCCTTTTGTTCCGGATATGGGGTTAACCAGGTAAACAAGCTTCCTTTGCATATTCAGCGCTTAATTCTTTATGGGCGCTCCCAAAACTTCTGTCATAAATTTTTCTATCTCTCTGGTTACGCCTTCCACATCATTTGATTTTATGTAAGAACCGATAACATGATTGCCGGTAAGCGGCATAGGAACGGCGCGCTTTTCATTGGGTGGTGTGCCGAGCTGATCGAACATTTTCAGCATCGCATCTACTTTAACCACGCTGTCCTGGTGCACCTGGTCCTTATAATAATACAGCAGCAGCAGGGGCTGATTAACTTTTTTATAGGTAGCAGTATTCATGGATGTTTCCACCATTTCTTCCAGTTGCACCACTGCTTCTGTGCGGTAGCCGAAGCTCCAGTATTTTTTGTAGAGCGGCCTGGTATCTTCTGAATAGATATAATTCGAACCCGTAACGAGGTGGGCTATCTGTAATCCCCATGGATCATTCAGCAGCCAGGCATTACCGTCGAAAATGGCAATATTGGGCGATAAGAGTATCAGGGAATAAATATCGGGGTAGGCCGCGGCGAGCTGTAGCGCCAGGCTGCCGCCTGTTGAAGTGCCCATTACGATCACTTTATCGCCTAACTGCGAAGCGATAGCCAGCGCTTCTTTTGCCGACTCCCAGAGCCTGTCTGCGGTCATGTTTACGAGTTGTTCGGTAGTATCCAGGCCATGGTCTGCAAGTCTTGACAGGTAAAGGTTGCAGCCGAATTTCTTTGCAATGTTGCGGTGAACGGGTTCGCCTTCGCCCTGCGAGGCGGAGAACCCATGCAGGTATAGAATGGCATAAGGCGTTTTTTGTTTCAGCGAATCATTGGCCCAGATGATGCGCGCTTCATTATCGGGTTTCAGCTTATGCCTCGATTCTCCGTCATGTACATATTTATCCAGCAAAGCTGCGTCGGCAGGAACCTGGGGCATTTCTTTTTTATAATCGGGAGTGGCGGGGCGGGGACCCATGAGGTACGCGATCGCTATGATAAGGGGAACCAGTATCCACCATTTTTTTCTTGACATTGACACTATTTATAAGTGAAATTACGGCCTTCCTGCAAAGGGGCAAAGCGTAAATATTAGGTTATAAGTATCGATTGCTTCCTGATATCGGGAATTATTTATGTGATCGATTTCCTGCATAAAACAAAATGGACTTATTTTTTCGAAGTGTTTGGAAAGAATCCACTCATCATTTACCAGATGTCGGAAGTACTGGCCATATTTTTGTTTTTTCAAAGTGTATGAACACATCCTTGTTTACACGTGGCTGTCAAACTATATTCAGCGCTGCGGGGCCGTATACCGGATCTTTGCTATTTGCCCTTACGATCCTGTTAACCTGTTGGTTAGCAGGATGGTGGATCGATAAAAAGAAGATCTATATTAAGGTTTCATAAATTGCC
>JBDTVL010000490.1:0-2910 GCA_040007215.1 Flavitalea sp. | reverse complement strand
ATAGCAGCAGAATAACCAAAAGACTGATAATAAAATACATAGCCAAAAATAGCCATTTCTTAACTCTGGCGGCAGAGAGAAGTTTATTCATTAACCAGGCATTAACAGCCCAAAGCCAATCTATTTTGAAGGCTCTGGGAAAGGTTAAGAAAGGAATTTTTTTTTTTTACCTCCGGCAATCTTTATATTAGATAATTATCAATCCGTAACTTTTATAAATCGGACTAATTTTACTTTATGACTGAATATCCAGGAAAATCCAGAAGGAATTTTATTAAGAATACGATGGGCGCTACGCTCATGGCCGGTACAGGATCTTCATTGCTGAGCCAGTCCGCCGCCGCTATGCCTTTGTCAAAGGTGAAAAATAAAGGTATTGGAAAGCAATTGGCTATTCTCCAAATTGATTCGGTATTGGGCGAGGTTAATACCAATCTGGATAAAATAGCATCCATGATCAATTCCATTGAAGATAAAGAAGTAAGAATGGCGGTTTTCTGTGAATACGGCACTTCCGGATATTCACTCGATCTGAATTCCGTAGCTGAAGAAATTCCCGGTAAAACTGTTTCCTTCCTGGAAAAATTAGCGGCCAGGAAGAACATCTGGATCAGTGGGGGAATGATAGAAAAAGGGGAAAACAACAAGCCATATAATACTTCGGTAATGATCTCTCCTAAAAAAGGACTGGTAGCGAAATACCGTAAAGTACATGTTTTCAGTTTTGAAAAAGATCATCTCCGCAACGGCGATCATGAAGCGATTGTGGAAACAGAACTGGGGAAAGTAGCGATGACCATTTGTTACGATTTTATTTTTCCTGAATACATCAGGGGCCTGGCATTAAAAGGCGCTCAGATCATTCTTAATTCAACGTTCTGGTTCTCTGACGACATTAGTGGTCCTGCAGGCTGGAGCCCTGATCAATCTAAAGCTTTGGCTATGACAAGGGCTCTGGAAAATAATGTATTTGTAGGTATGTCCTGCCGTACAGGAACAGAAAAAAAACTCTGGGGTTTTGGCAATTCAGTGATTGTTGGTCCACAAGGTAAAATACTGGCGCAGGCAGACAGGAAGGAACAAATCATTACTGCTCCGATAAACCTGGATATGAGAAACTCCTGGGGTCAATATGCTACTTATATGGCCGATCGGAGAACAGATATCTATGGTCGTTTGCTGGGATTTGAAAAATGAACATGCACCAGTAGTTCCATTTTTTTCGTATATGTGCATTAAATTGTTATGCCTACCTCGAATTTTCCCTGTAACTAAGGATAATATCATCCCCGCTTATCAAAAAATACAATTTCAAAAAATGCAAAAGTAGCGGTCAATGTCAGACTATAAAGAACTTACTTAAAAAAACGAATTTGAGCTGGCCTAACCGATCTGAAAAAAGCATGCAGATTATTTACCCAACTGGCTGATTAGAAGTTAAAGTACCTATTTGTATTATCCTGGCAAAGCTAATGATACTATCGTTTGCCATGAAAGGCTATATTTACTTAAATTTTATCCATGGCCGTTACAAAAGTTCCGCTGAATAACTTTTATAAAAACCTGGCTACAGGGCTTTTTATTCTTCTAGCGGCAGGCTACCTGGCTATTCTTTTAAAAGAAATATTATCGCCAATATTATTTGCTTTTTTATTCGCCATTCTTCTTTTACCCATCGCCAGTTTCCTGGAACGAAAGCTGGGCCTGCCAAGAAGCGCCGCCTCAGGGTTATCGGTTTTGTTCCTGGTTATTTGCCTGGCCCTGATCCTTTACCTGGTTGGCTCGCAATTATCCAACCTGTCAAACGACTGGCCATTATTTAAAGAACAACTTCATGTGGCCATCGTTAACCTGCAAAAATGGGTAAGCGAAAAATCCGGAATGAATTCGGCAAAACAATTAGACCTGGCCAATGAGGCCACGTCAAAAGTTTTATCTTCCTCCACATCAGTATTAGGCGCTACCGTATTGTCATTATCTTCTATATTGCTGTTCCTTGTCTTCACTTTGATCAACACCTTCCTTCTTTTATTTTACCGCAGGCTGATGGTGAAATTTCTTATACACTTATTCAAGGAAGAAAATAGCCAGATCATTTATGAGATCATTACAGAAGTGCAATATATTATTCGCCGATTTATTACGGGGTTGCTTTTGGAAATGGTTGTTGTTTCAGGCGTTTGCTGCGGCGTACTATCTTTGCTGGGCGTCAAATACGCTATCCTCCTGGGTTTACTGACCGGTTTGTTAAATGTTATTCCTTATATCGGCATTTTTACGGCTATAGCCCTAAGCGCGCTCATCACTTTTGCAACAGGAGCAGAAGCCAGTAGAATTCTTGCAGTGGTGATAACGCTGATAATGGTACACCTGGCAGACAGTAATATTCTTTTTCCATGGATTGTAGGATCAAAAGTGAGGATCAATGCTTTTATCACACTGCTTGGTGTGATTATCGGGCAGATTTTATGGGGCATAACAGGTATGTTCCTCGCTATCCCTATTATTGCTATGGCAAAAATTATTTTTGATAGAATAGAAACTTTACAACCCTGGGGGTTATTACTGGGAGATGAAAAAGATGAAAAGCAGACGGGCAAACGATGGCTGCAAAAAAAGAAGATTAAAAAAAGTTTATAAAACCATATGCAGAAATTAAGTTGGGGCATTATTGGATGCGGAGATGTTACAGAAATAAAAAGTGGTCCGGCTTTTAATAAAATCGCTTCGTCACGGCTGCAAGCAGTAATGAGAAGAGATGCGGAAAAAGTGAAAGATTACGCGATAAGGCACCATGTTCCGAAATATTATACCAATGCCACCGAGTTGATCAATGATCCTGATGTCAACGCTGTATATATCGCCACTCCTCCTGCATTCCATGAAGTCTATGCTATTGAAGCGTTGAAG
>JBDTVL010000489.1:0-2922 GCA_040007215.1 Flavitalea sp. | reverse complement strand
AATTCGGTATACCAGAAATGTTTGCCAGGCATACCCGCAGCCGTCAGTTTCAGCGCGGCGATGCACAGTATTATGGCGGTGGATGAACAGGGTGATCCACTTTCCCCTTGCATTATCTGGGCCGATAACCGGGCTGTTGGTTTTGCCGAAAGTTTCCGGGAAAGCGAACAGGGGAAAGCATTTTATTATGCATCGGGTGTTCCTGTTCATGCCATGTCTCCTTTCTGTAAACTTTCCTGGCTAAGCATAAACGACCCTTCGCTCTTTAGCAAAGCCTTTAAATTTATTGGTATCAAGGAATATATTTTTTTCCGTTTGTTTGGAGTGTTTGTGGTGGATACGGCTATAGCTTCCGCAACAGGCCTCCTGAATCTTCAAACGCTGCAATGGGATGAAACCATACTCGGCTTCCTGCATCTTAGCCCCGACAGGCTGTCTGCAGTGGTAAGCGTTAAAGAGAAATTCATAGCCCCAGGCGCTAAAAAGTCGGGTTCATCGCCATCATTATTGATTCCCGAAGGCACCCCGGTGATCATCGGCAGCAGCGATGGGGCTGCGGCTAATCTCAGCATCGGTCATGCCGGTAAAAAGGCCATGGTGATGACCATTGGAACGAGTTCGGCGGTGAGGATGTTAACCAGTAAGGCGCATACCGATACTGCTATGCGCACTTTCTGTTACCATGCTATCGATGAATTATATATACAGGGCGGAGCCAGCAATAATGGCGCTATCGTTTTAGAATGGCTGAAGAATGACCTCCTGGAAGCCAAAGAAGATATGGGCAGTTTTCTCAAACTGGCGGAGACCGTTCCCGCAGGCGCCGATGGCTTGCTATTATTGCCTTATATACTTGGCGAACGGGCGCCTTTGTGGAATGCGCATGCGAAAGGCGTTTTTTTCGGGCTTACAGTGAATCATACAAAGGCCCACATGGTGAGGTCCGCTATGGAAGCCGTTATCTTCGGTATGTACAGTATAGGCAAAGTGATCTTGGAGAGTAACGAAGCAGAGGAGATATATGCTACAGGCGGTTTTGCAAGAAGCGCACTGTGGGTGCAGATGGTAGCGGATGTGTTTAATAAGCAAGTGGTATTATCAGGTTCTTCAGAAAGTTCCGCCTGGGGCGCGGCGCTGATTGGGATGGAAGCGCTGAAACTAAAGGCTGGAGAGGCACAAGGGGGAAAGACAGCGTATAATCCTGATGCCTCCCGGCATAAAGTGTATAATGAACAGTTTAAAAAATTTGAGCGCCTTAATGTCTTGCTAAAGAGCGAGTTTGACAATTAAAAAATCCCCTCTGACTTCTTTTTCGATAAAAAAATTTGGCGCGATAAATAATACGACGTTATATTTGCTAACGGTGTTAGGTAAAAAGATCATATGAGCATAGCAGAACGTCGAATCAGACAAAAGGAGGAAGTGAGAACGCTTATTCTTTCTACTGCCTGGAAAATAGTGAAGGAGGAAGGCTGGCAGTCGCTATCTATCCGCAAAATTGCCGATGCGATTGAGTACAGCATTCCGGTTATCTATGATCATTTTGCCAATAAGGAATCCATTCTTTTTGAGATCGGTAAGGACGGTTTCCGGTTGTTGTCGAAAAAAGTGAAGAAAGCCTCAGAGAAGCACGACAATGCCCCGGATCAAATCAGGTCTATGGCCGATGCATACTGGAACTTTGCTTTTAAAAACAAAGAATATTACCAGTTGATGTTTGGATTGGGTATGCCCTGTTGCGAAGAGAAATGTATGGAAGAGAAATCGGGCTTCCGGAACCTGCTGATGGAACCAATCAATGAAATGATTGAAAAGAGCGGTAAAAAAGAAATTAACGCCTGCCTTAAATACCACACCCTATGGTCGGTAATGCACGGGTTGATATCCATCATCATGATGAGCAGCTCAGATCTTACCAATGAATTGAACAAAATGGTGCTGGATGATGCCGTGGAAGGATTTATTAAAAACCTTGAAAAATAAAGAATGGACGCCGTTAAATTTCTGCCGAGCGCCGCTAACAATTGCTCCCACTACTGATCCGCTTAAGGCTGTTGATAGTCGCTATGATCCTGGTCAGGAAAAAATATTAATTCTTTTATTATTAACCGGGAGGCTTAATGTTTCCCCTAATTGCCCAATTATGCTTACTCTTTTTAAAAAAATGCGCTCACTGTATACAGGAACATACGTTAATGTATATGCGCTTGTGTTTATTGTTTCTGTTGGCCTTCTTATCCAGGCCTGTAATTCCTCACAGGGAAATGCGTCGGTAGCTATGGCGCCCCAGTCATTACCGGTGATTGCCGTCAAAAATACTCCCGCTACTCTCTACCGGGAATTTTCCGCTTCGCTGGAAGGGAAGAAAGATATCGAGATCCGCGCCCAGGTAAATGGTTATCTCGATAAGATATATGTTGATGAAGGCGCTCATGTAAAAAAGGGGCAACTGCTTTTCCTGATCAACGACAGGCCTTACCGCGAACAGTATAATGCCGCAAACGCTTCGCTCGCCGCAGCAAAAGCCGGGCTTGCCAATGCGCAGATCAATGTATCGAAAATATCGCCGCTGGTTAAAAGCAATGTGGTGTCGGAAGTGCAGTTGAAAGGCGCTGAAGCTTCTTATAATGTGGCTGCATCATCAGTCGAGCAGGCCAAAGCTATGGTAGCGAATGCTGCCATATCACTGAGTTATACCGCTATCAAAGCCCCCGCCGACGGATATATCGGAAGGATCCCTTACAAGATCGGAAGCCTGGTGGGTATAACCTCAGCAGAAGCCCTTACATTGCTTTCGGAAATAAAAGAGATCTACGCTTACTTTTCATTGAGCGAAAAAGATTTTCTTCAGTTCAGGAACCAATTCAGCGGAGCCACGATAGAAGACAAGATCAAGCAGCTTCCACCGGTGCCAGCGCAGTA
>JBDTVL010000488.1:0-2923 GCA_040007215.1 Flavitalea sp. | reverse complement strand
TGTGCCAATACGATAGGCAAAACAATGATGCGTGGCTTTGCTGTGTTCTTTTTTAACTTCCTCCAGGCGCATTTTGAAATCAGCAGCTGATACTATTGGAAAGGAATAGGCGATAAACTTACTGCCCCTGTCCTTATATTCAGCGATGGCTTGTTTGGCAATGGTAAAATAAAAATCCTGTTCTGTCATGTCTGTATTTAGCGTGGAACTGCGATAGCGCCGTTAAGATAATACTGAATGGCGTCCGACCCCGATTCCTCGCGGGAGATCCAACTTGCGGCCGTAAGAACCGGCGATGGCAGGCCATCTTCAACGATCATCAGGTTATTGGTGATCACTCTTGCCTCATCCCATGTTCCTTCATCAATAAAAGACTGCAGCAAACGTTCGCCGCCCTCAATAATAACGCTGGTGATATTTAACTGGTAAAGCGCCTCCATGAGCTGTGGCACAAGGCTGGCGTCGCCATTTACCTGGTAATAAAGTACATTATCCTGGTCTTCCTGCTTAAGCGTATTAAATATTACAGTCCTGGTACGCTGATCAAAAATCTGTAGCGAATCGGCCAATCGTAAGTGCAGATCAATCACCATTCTTACCGGGGATGATCCGCTCCATAAGCGGTTAGTAAGCGATGGATCATCTTGCAATGCAGTGTTTGTGCCTATCATTATAGCCGCTTCCTCGCTTCTCCATTTATGGCTGAGCCGGTTGGTGAATTCATTAGTGATCAGCAGCCTCTCAGCTCCTTTGCCCGCTATTTTATGATTTCCTGTTTCCGCCCATTTTAAAATAACATAGGGCCGTTTCTGTAAATGGAAAGTAAAAAAGCGTTTGTTAAGCGCACGGCAGGACGATTCCAGTATGCCCGTTTCCACTTCCACTCCTGCAGCCAATAATTTTTCAATGCCTTTTCCATCTACCTCTTTAAATGGATCGCGGCAGCCGACCACTACTTTAGGGATACCGTTCCTGATAATAAAATCTGCGCAGGGAGGCGTTTTACCAAAATGAGCGCAGGGCTCCAGGGAAACATACAATACCGAGGAGCTGAACAACGATTTTTGTTCTTCCGGAACGCTGTTAAGGCAATTCACTTCGGCATGCGCTTCGCCATAAACCTGGTGATAGCCTTCGCCGATGATGCCATGGTTATTCACCAGCACAGCGCCAACCATAGGGTTTGGGGCCGTATAAGCCGAGCCAAGCATGGCCAGCTCTATACAACGTTGCATATACCTTTCAGAAGCGTTCAATACAAAATCATTGTCGTCAAAAGTATGAAACGAAAATCAATTAAGTTTGTTCCTATGACGATACAGCAGGCCAACCAGCGTTTGTTATTCCAGTTGTACCATGTTTATGACAACCGGGAAGCGGCTAATATTGCCGACTGGGTTATGGAACATATTACCGGATGGAGAAAAATAGACCGTATACTGTATAAGGAAGTTCCGCTTACACCTGCCAAACTTCGTGAACTTGAACAGTATGGCGAACAGCTTGCCGCAGAAAAGCCGGTGCAGTATGTGCTGCAGGAAGCCTGGTTTTATGCTATGAAATTATTTGTCAATGAATCGACGCTTATTCCCCGGCCCGAAACGGAAGAGTTAGCTGCCTGGCTGATTGCAGTGAATAAGGATAGTCATTTAAAAACGCTTGATGTAGGAACCGGAAGCGGATGCCTGGCGATCGCCATTAAAAAAAATTTACCCGACATGGTGGTTTATGCCTGCGATATCAGCCAGTCGGCGTTGGAAGTGGCGGCTAAAAATGCACAGGCCATGGGAACGCCCGTTTCCTTCCTGCAGTTCGATTTCACGAATGAGCATGAACGTGAGCAGGCGCCTGAAGTGGATATCATCGTCAGCAATCCTCCCTATATTCCTTATAAGGAAAAATCATCCATGCGCAATAATGTAACGATGTTTGAACCTTCTATCGCCTTATTCGTTGACGATGATGATCCGCTGGTGTTTTATAAAGCCATTGCCGGCTTTGCCACAAAAAAACTCTCCGCCGGCGGAAATATTTTCCTGGAAACGCATGAGGGATTTGCTGCGCAAACAGCTCAGTTATTTATTGAAAAAGGATTTTCGGTGGAGATAAGAAAAGATATGCAGGGAAAAGAAAGAATGATCAGGTGCAGTTGACCGGAATTATGGAACAGCGGTTTTATCTACCATCAGTACGGTTCTGGCGCCCAGCTCGCGGGCAACACGCATTACCGCCACTACTTCATCCACAGCAACCTGTTTATCGGCATTAATGGCGATGGTAGCATTAGCAGAATCTTTAGCGATAAGCGGCTTAAGATAATTTTTAAGGTTTTCCAGCGGCACCGGTTTACCATTAATGATAAAATGCTTAGTGACATCGATATTCACCACCACATTCTGTTTGGTTTTAGTATCGCCTTTAGCTTTGGGATTGGATAACTTGATCACATTTGGATTAGCCAGCGTGGAGGCTATCAGAAAGAACATCATCAGGATAAACAGGATATCATTCAGGGGCCCTGTGTGCACCTCTGCGCTTGATTTTAATTTCCTTCTGATGTTCATATTGAATAATTCATTTTTGTTGGTTCAGCGGATAACCCAATTACCTGGTTGGCTCCTGTAATATATCCACAAATTCAGCGCTCGACGCCTCCATACGATTAGCCGTTTTATCAATCTGCGTATTCAGATAATTAAAGGCGATATAAGCCAGCAGTCCTATAATAAGACCAAGCGCTGAAGAAATCAGTTTAGTATAAATACCATCAGCCATAGACTGTATTGTGAATTCGCCGGTTGAAGCGAGCCTGAAAAACAGCTGGAACATCCCTATAATAGTTCCAAGAAACCCGAACATAGGGGCGATACCTGCAATAAGCGAAAGGATATTGAGGTTACGTTCCATCTGGTACATTTCCAGC
>JBDTVL010000487.1:0-2930 GCA_040007215.1 Flavitalea sp. | reverse complement strand
CGAAGTGGGGATTCGATATCAGCAATTCACGTAACAGCGGTAAATCTTTGCTGACGTATGGCTATGAAAGCAGGAAGCTGAACGACTGGAGTCTCCGCGGCCGTTATAATATTACCAAGGCAATACTGTTTGATATTACCGGTAAAACCGGCGGCAGTGAACTGGTTACGTCTAATGTAAAATTCGATAACCGTAATTACGAGATCACCCAGCGCTCGCTGGAACCCAGGATCAGTTTAACAAAGGGCGCTAATTTCCGGGTGATCTTTGGTTATAAATATGGAGAAAAAAATAACTCAACAGGCAACCTGGAAAAATCGCTGTCTAATGCGGCAAACACGGAAATAAAGTATAACATTCTGCAGAATGCTTCCCTTCTGGGTAAATTCTCTTTTAACAATATAAAATTCTCTTCCAACCAGGGAACCACTAATACCAATAGCACTGCTTCCTATATTATCCTGGATGGATTACTTCCCGGTAAGAACTTTTTATGGAACCTCGATCTTAGCAAGAGACTTTCCAATAACCTGGAGATGAATATTCAGTATGAGGGCCGTAAGCCAGGATCGGCCAGAACGGTGCATATCGGAAGAGCTTCGCTGAGGGCTTTATTATAATGTTTGCTGAGTTGTATAAAATAAAAAACCGGAAGCGACTAGTATTAGTTGCTTCCGGTTTTTATTACAAGGACATTAATAGAATAAGAGGATCTTAAAATAAATACATTAGTGGTAATACTATCCGAATAATCCGCCTTTTCTAAGTTCTCTTACGCCTTCGCCAATCTTGAAACCATTATGATATATAGCGATCTTATAACTTCCTCTTTTGAAATCTGTATTTTGTTTCCAGGCAAATTCTACATGTTTCTTTTTGCCGGCTTCGATATCAACGGGAACTTTTGCAGTATAAGACTTTTCACCTTCTTCGCGGGTTGTGAAAGTTCCTGATCCAAGCGATTCAACGCTAACGGCTTTCCCGTCCGGATCAACGATAGATACGAAAATTTCGGTAGCTCCTGTCTGGGCTATCCTGTTATCAACATCGAAAGAGATAACCAGTTTGTCAACGCGTTTTGCATTGGTGGTTACTTTTTCTTTACCGTTGCTTTTTTCATTGATAGGCGTGATAGCGATGCCATAAGCGTTAAGCGTAGAGGCAACATTAACCACGTCTTCCAGGCCTTTCTTTACTGTTTCCAGGGTGTCTTTTTGTCTATGGTAAGTATCCCTTTCAACAGTAACCGTGGCTTTCTCAGTGGTAAGTGTTTGATTTTCCTGAGTAAGACGGGCTACTTCCTGCTCGAGATTGCCAATCTTGTCATTAAGTTCAGCAATAAGCGATTCTGCTTTTTTCTTTTCAGCTACAGTGATATTCTGCTTGCGAAGAATGCCGCTGATCTGGCCTTTCAATTTAGTGATCTCGGAATTCTTGTCTGTAAGTTTTCCTTCGATTTCGTTATTATAACCAGTCAGAGAATCGAGCCTTGATAAAGAAGCGTCAAAACTTTTCTGTAATTCATTCTTGGAAGAATCAACCGCAACATATTGCGATTGGAGCTGGGTCATTTTCTGATCGTTATTGTTTTTGTCCCAGAGAAAATATCCCCATGTGCCGAGGATGCCAACAGCTAAGAGTCCGATGATTAAATTTTTTGAATCTCTACGCGGAGGTTGACTTTGGGGGGTTGCTGATGGATAGTTGCTTGTACTCATAGATGTTTTAATTTTGTTATAGAGAAAACTGGTTTAGAATAGTCAGTTTCCGGATAGGGCGTGCTAAAACCATGCCATTTATAATTTAAAAGGGCAGGAATAGATGGCGAAGGTACTCTAATTACTGATCTGTACTGACTTTCATCAATTAAAAAAAATCACAGTTTATACACGTTTTTTCCTGTAATATTGCCCGGATCATCATCATAGTTGTTACGTAATGTCCGCAGAAAAGATACTCAAAGACTGGAAACTGAAAGTGTATAAGCCGGTATACTGGCTCGAAGGAGAAGAAAGTTACTTTATTGATAAGCTGGTCCATTACGCAGAGCGGGGCATACTTGATGAAACAGAATCTGCTTTTAACCTCTCTGTATTTTACGGAAAAGACGCTTCCTGGTCGGATGTAGTGAATGCGTGTATGCGTTATCCTATGTTCGCAGAAAGGCAAGTGGTCATTCTTAAGGAAGGGCAGCAGATGCGTGATATTGACAAACTGGAGAACTACATCTCCAAACCGCTTTCTTCTACGGTTTTCATTGTTTCCTACAAAGATAAAAAGGTGGACGGCAGGAGTCGGCTGGCTAAAGTTCTGAAGGAAAAGGGCGAGATGCTTACCACTAAAAAGCTTTATGAGAATCAATTGCCCGAATGGACAGCCGAACTTGTAAGATCGAAAGGTTACACAATTTCTCCAAAAGCGCTTCACCTGCTGGTAGAACATATCGGCAATGACTTGAGCCGGATAGATAATGAAGTGGAAAAAGTGTTGGTAAACCTTGCCTCACGGAAAAGCATCACCGAAGATGATATTGAGCGTTATGTAGGCGTCAGCAAGGAGTATAATCCTTTTGAACTGCAGAATGCGCTGGCCAAAAAAGATATGGTGAAAGCCATGCAGATCCTGAGGTACTTCGAAGCGAATCCAAAAGCGGCCCCTATACAGCTTATCCTCCCCGCATTATATAACCTGTTCAGCAAAACCTATATGATCTTTGGTCAGAACAGTCATGATGAAAAAGCTGTTGCCCTGAACATTGGCGTTAGTCCTTATTTTGTTAAAGATTATCTGCTCGCCGCCAGGAATTATGGCCTCGAAGGGGTGCAGCGGGCGCTGCTTTTATTACATCATTATAACCTGAAAAGCATTGGGGTAAATGATAGCGGCAGCTCCGATGCGTCTTTACTGAAAGAGTTTGTCGGTAAAATGAT
>JBDTVL010000486.1:0-2936 GCA_040007215.1 Flavitalea sp. | reverse complement strand
TGTAAATAATGATGAAATAAACACATAAACAAAATCTGAAAGATTGCTGATAATATTCATCTTCGATTAAGGCCTAAGATGTCTCATTATCGTTATTTTATTGTTTTTATAAAGCCTGCTCGTACCTTTGCTTTCCGTAAAAATTCAGGAGAGATGTCAGAGCGGTTCAATGTGCCTGATTCGAAATCAGGTGTACTGTCAAAGGTACCGGGGGTTCGAATCCCTCTCTCTCCGCTGATTGCAAAAAGCACTGACTTTTCAGTGCTTTTTGTATGATAGTGATTAGCAAATTTATTTTATGGAAATAAGGGATTGAAAACCTAACCATACCATCATTCAATTCTAAATGCACTTCGCATCAGCAGTTGTTCACTGCGCGCGATGCCTATTTCCGAAGCTATCTTTTGCCAGTTAGTTACAGATGATTTCACTTCGTCTATGATACTCTTCATTTCTTGCTCTCCCAACCGGAAATATACACCTACACTTTTGGCAAGATCGAGGTTCAGCGAATTATTATCCATATCGATATTTAGCGCCAGTCTGTCTTTATCAATGGACGGATTAATATCAAAAGCGGGTGATAACCGCCAGCCTTCATTATTTAATATAAAGCCATGATTTCGTAGATGATCATCGGTATTGGAGATAAGTATATTAAATATCATCCTTCGCCAAAGTTGGCTTAAGTCTTCGGAAACATAAGATCCTGAAAATTGTATAAATTCCACAAGTTCCAGGTAAGAAGGTATTTCATCCCGAATAAGTTCTTCACTCTTACCAGTCATGGTCATGGCAGAGGCAAAATGAATTCTTTCCTGCTTATCGCGATCAAAGCGCTTAGTAAAAAAAGTATGATGTTTTCCGGAGACCTTTTCAATACGGGACTGCGATATTTCAATGCCTGCATCAACAGCAAGTCTATAGCCAAGGTATTCCCAGGCGCCTTTATCAATAGTGTCATTGTTTGACGGGAACTTGGCAATCCACAGATGTCCATGTTCATCCAGTATATTAGCTTTAGGTCTGGCTCCTCCCAAAGACGAACCGGGAGCTATGAGCATAGTAAGCCATTTTTTTACTTCTGCCGTGTCTTCATTGGATTCAATAACCGCTGCTCCATGTTGAAGTTCTCTGATACTTGCCAAGGGTGGGGTAGGTGAAAACGCATCGTTGTCCAGAAAATCACCGTCTGGTTCTTCTTTAAATCGCAAAGCACCCATGCGAGTCAAGTCATGAACTCCCAGTAAAAAATCAATATCATATAGAACCGGTCCCGGTTTTCCTTGTTCACTTACATTTATGGCGGCACGGCGCTTCATCAGCGTTCTACCCCAGGTGTCAGGCATCGAATCCATAAATACACCAAAGTTTTCCTTTCCATTAGGATATTGCGAACCTCTATACCAGGTGATATCCGGATCAAGTAATAATTGCTCTTGTGATGTTATCCAACCTTCGTCATATGAAAAACTGAACGCTTTTCTTCCTTTGGCTTGTTGCGCAGATAATATGCCAATGCATTTAGGAATACCCATACCTTTCCAATGTGCATAAACCCATATATCTGTTCTGTCTGCCATTATTTGCTTTTACTTGTTAGTTTCAAATCCTGCAATTTTCTTCCAAACTCATCATCTGCCGCTAGTTTTAAAAAATCATCCTGTAACCCTACTACTCTAAGTACATTAAAATAAGCGCCCAGGGAAACACTTGGATTCCCTTTTTCAATATGATATAAAGTAGTTCGGTCAATGCCTGCGCGTTCGGATACCTGGATCGTTGTCAGGTCCCGGCGTTTCCGGGCTAGTTTAATATTTTCTCCCATTTTCTCCAATACTTTTTGGAATTTAGGAAGTAGGATTTGCTTTTTAGATTTCAATACTTGTTGTTTAATATCCACAAATATATTAAAAATGTATAAAATTAACAACACTATTATGTTAATGCGGTTTTTTGAATTGTGCCGCCCTAAGTAACTTTTATGGAAATTTCAGGCCGTTTAGAAAGTTCAAAAGCGAAATCAGGTGTTCGAACGAGATCCCTTTCAGCCCGCTTTAACAAGCCGTATCTTTAACAAAGGCTGGCATCACTTCCATTTTCCGATCTTACTTTCCCGGCGCGGCTGGTTTCAGCGGGGAAATCCTATTCAGGTGTTCGAACGAGATGTGTTCGCGTTCGCTCCTTTAAGAGCCCTTCGATAACATAAATTCTTTTACAGAAGCCTTGATAAATTCAATCTCTTTGATTTCAATCCATCATAGGTAGACTGCATTTCGACGCTGGTAAAAATATCTGACCTAAAAGATCTATTTTTCACCAGCTCGCGCCAGGTATCAGCAGTAATCTTAACAGAATTCAATAATTCCTCTTAAAATTTTAATTACTCTTGTACCTGCGCAAAACATACCCATGCCCCAAAAGAAATCACTGCCCAGCCCCATAGCTATTCTGATGATAGTAATTATACTGGCCGCAGCCTGTACCTGGATCTTACCTGCCGGACAATATAATAAACTCGAAATAAGTGGAAAATCGTTTCGTATGACCACCGATACCAACGAAATTAAACTTCCCGTTACGCAACAAACCTTAGACAGTCTTGGCATTCGTATTGCCGTACAAAAATTTAATGATGGCGATATTCGTAAGTCCATCTCAGTACCAGGCACATTCAGTAAACAACCCCGTAATGGCCAGGGATTTCTAAATATTTTACAGGCGCCGGTCAAAGGAATTATCGAAAGTATTGACATCATCCTGTTTGTCCTGATCATTGGCGGCTTTATGTTTGTGTTTAATGAAACCGGCGCCATGGTAAAAGGCATTTCCTGGCTGGCTCATACCATGAAGGGGCGCGAACAGTTGTTGATGGCCATCCTGATCATTGCATTTTCTTTCTTCGCAGGCTCCTATGGGATGGCAGAAGAAGCCTT
>JBDTVL010000485.1:0-2940 GCA_040007215.1 Flavitalea sp. | reverse complement strand
AATGCTCTGCGTATACTTTTGCATCCGACCATAAGATGCCCTGCGTTCCCAGTCCTACCTTACTGGTTCCGGATGAACTTTCCAGGTAAGCGGCCGTTTGCCAGTTCTCTTTTAAAACACCGCCTTTGAAACGGTAGGGATAAAGGGGTTCTCTTTCAAAATTTGAATCTACCTTCCTTACCTGTATCCTTGATTTCACGGGCCTGCGTTCTGATAAAAATGTCTGACCAGATGTTACTCCGGGAATTCCCAATACCAAACAACTGCCCGAATAATTTACAAAATTCCTGCGGCTCATTTTCGGATTAAAAGACTCATCGTCATAGTTGTTATTCTCTTTTGCCATTACAGAGGTTTATTATTTAAGGTGTACCAGGCTTCCGAGGTCCATTATGGCTGTCCGATTCTCTTTTCATATTATTGATATCCGGAAGTAACCCAGGGGTTCTTTCTTTAATCCAGAGATGGCAGAAGCAATTGAAAGGTACCGCCATTGCTGTATTAGAAAATCATCTTTTTGATTTTAATTGCAGAACTTAAGCGCTGTGTAAATTCTGTTTCGAGTTGGTTACTCTTGAAGGGAATAGCCAGTATTTTAAATACCGGAACCTAACGGGCTTCGATGGAAAGAAGTTCCTATCAGCATTTTTACCTCTCGATTATTTTTTAGTAAATGCCTGAACCATATTTGCTTCATCAGATGAAGCTATGCGCAGAAAATAAGAACCGGGTTGTAAGGAAGAAATATCCAGCGCTCCTTCATTAAGGCCGGCGGCAAGATGTTGCTTTTTGCTGATAGCCATTCTTCCGGTAATACTGTATACCTGCAGAAATACTGCCTGGCTACCTTCGCTTCCCACCCTGAATGAGAGCATAGAAACAGCAGGATTAGGGTACACCTGCATAGCCTGCGAAGCGGTTGCGGTAATAGTTATGATCTTTGAATAGGAGAAGCTGCCATTCCTGTCAACCTGCTTCAGCCTGTACTGGTTAGCGCCGGCAAGTGCATCAGCATCTGAAAAATTATAAGTTACTGAACCTATCGCTGAAGATACAGCCACTCTTCCTATTGAATCAAAAGTCGACTGCTTTGCTCTTTCAATAATAAAATATTTTCCTTCGTTGTTCTCATCATCGGCTACCCATTTCAGTTCCACTTTAGACTTGCTATACGAACCGCTGAAGCTGATCAGTTTTACCGGAAGTACGCTCGATACCACTACATTCTTGGTTAAAGTAGTAACTGTACACATGCCATTATCCAATCCAACAGTTACCGCCTTATTACCGTTTGCTGTCCATTGAACATTTGAAGGAGCGCTTGCCGTAGAACTGGCCGGATTTGCGCCGCCACTGAAGGTCCAGTTATAATTAACGCCCGATGCCGGAATATTAGCGACTGAAAAATTTGCGCCGATATTTACGGTAGCCGCATCAGGACCCATCAGCTTAAGACTGTCAGTAGGCGCTAAACTGATATCATCTACCAGTACGCCATAAGTACCTGTGTTATTATAATTTGAAAATTGAATGTTTACTTTTTTATCAGCCGAATTATCAGGTAGGCTGAAAGAAAATCCCTGCGCCGCAAGGTTCCAGGTAGTATTGGTATATACTATATTGGTATTGACATAATCAGTTCCGGTTTGAACGCCGGTAACTTTTACGGTAATGCCTACTGAAGCGGGTGTGGCATTATCAATACGACGCGTTGCCTTAAATCCAAAATGGTATGAGCTGCCGGGAAAGATGCACACCTGTTGATTAAGGCAACGTTCAACATCAATTTCTGTTATATTATTACCTGAAACGGATCCACCATAAACGGTTTCAGGATAAATTTCTATACTGCATGAAGTGTTCCAGTTAGCGGTATTGGCGCTAAAGCCGCTATTTAAAATCAACTCCTGGGCGGATATCTTCGCTGAAATCAAACATAAAACCAGGGAAGCTGTTGCTGCATTTCTTATTACTCCGGATCTTGCTTTCATGTGGTACGATTTGATAACATCATTTCATAAAAGGCGCCATTCAATAATCATCTATTATTTAAATATTTATACAATAAATAAAAATATTGTATGTCTATAATAAGGACTCTTTTTCCAATTGCCGGAAAGCGCCCTTTTTATGGAAAACCTGCAGGCGGTAAAACGCATCTCTATTTAAGTAGGTCAAAAAATTTTTAAATTAACCTCATATCATTAGTTTCGTATAGCTGGCATGGCCAGGATGTATTCCTCATAATTTTCGAATATGATTTTTTACCCCCGCCGCCCGGTCATTTCCTAACAGAACCCGGCTCACACTTCCCAATACCGGCTTTCATGGCCTTTCAAAATGATCTCTAAAAGAAAAAATGATATGCCCTCACCGATTACCGGAATCAGCCGTTCCCGAAAGATATTCCTGCTTTTTATTGAAGCTGTAAGAGGTTCGCAACAGGACTTCACAAAAGGCAGTATTGATAAAGCTATTTTTTTACTGGCCATTCCTATGATACTGGAAATGGCCATGGAATCTTTATTTGCTGTTGTAGATGCTTTCTTTGTCAGCTCGCTTGGAAAATATGCACTGGCTACCGTAGGTCTTACAGAGCTGGCGCTTACCCTGGTATACACTATCGCAATTGGCGTCAGCATGTCTGCAACAGCGCTGGTAGCAAGGCGTACAGGCGAAAAAAATCATGCTGCCGCTGCGCAGGCCGGTATCCAGGCTATATATATCGGCGTAGCCATATCCCTGCTCATAACCCTTGTTGGTGTTTTTTATTCGCGACAGATTTTATCGCTGATGGGCGCCGATCCGGAAGCGATCGAATCGGGATGGAAGTACACACAGATCATGCTTACCGGTAATATGGTGATCATGCTGCTGTTCCTTATCAATGGCATCTTCAGGGGAGTAGGCAGCGCTGCTATTGCTATGCGAAGTTTATGG
>JBDTVL010000484.1:0-2947 GCA_040007215.1 Flavitalea sp. | reverse complement strand
GTAAAAACTGGTAAGTCCTTTACTGGCAAAACCGGTGATCCAAACATTTCCAATTTCCAGACCGGCCCGGGCATTAAGGCCCATATCTACTGTTTTTATTTTTCCCTCTTCATTTCCCGATTCCAGGGCAAACTCATCTTCCTTAAATTTATTGGAAGAATATATCCTGGCTTCTGATTTTTGTTTCCCATTATAGAAAAAGCCCACATACGGACCTGCGCTGATCAGGAAACTAATTTTATTATTAAGCGGTATTTTATAGGTCAGGTTTAAAGGAAACTCAATATAATTGACGGAGAAATTGTGAGATGTAGAAATAGTATCGGTGGCTATTGCCGTGGCCGTATCATTTTTTAAAGAGAATTTTCTTCCTTTGGCGGTATAAAGAATTCCGGGATGAAAAAACAGGTGCCCGGAAGCAGATAGGGGCACTTCTACCAATACGCCAAGATGTACTCCCGACCGGGAAGAATAGCCTGGTTTAATATTTGTTTCCCAGCCGGCCAAACTGTTTTTTTCGGTTACCGATGAGGATTGAATACCTCCTAATGCGGCTACTCTTAACTGTGAGTAAGAGACCTGGGCCAGGCCTAAAAAAATGATTACGGCTACGTAGATATTTTTCATAAGAAAGTGGACTTTGCTGCACTATAACGTTTATAATCCTCATTTATTTCCCTGCCATACAACCTTTTACCCCTGATAGGAGCCAGAACAGGATAATGCCTAAACTCAAGGGAGCTGTTTTACCCTTAAGGGGAAACCTCTACAACATAAAAAATGGGAAAATTATTATCCGTGGCTTGGTTATACGTTGAATTTAATTCCCTGGGCCAGCGGAAGCCGTGTAGAATAATTGATGGTGTTGGTTTGCCTCCGCATATAAGCTTTCCAGGCATCGCTGCCGCTTTCCCGGCCGCCGCCTGTCTCTTTTTCACCGCCGAAGGCGCCGCCAATCTCAGCGCCCGATGTGCCTATGTTTACATTGGCAATGCCGCAATCGCTTCCCGCCTGGGATAAAAAGTATTCGGATTCTCTCAGGTTAAGCGTCATTATAGACGAAGATAATCCCTGGGGAACCCCATTCTGAATGGCTACAGCCTCCTCGATGGTCTTATATTTTATGAGGTATAATACCGGCGCAAAAGTTTCATGTTTAACAATAGCAAAACCCGGTTCCGCTTCAGCGATGCAAGGCTTAACATAACAGCCGCTTTCATAACCGGGACCTTCCAGAACGCCGCCTTCCACAATAAATTTACCGCCCTCCTTCTTACAGGCTTCGATGGATCGGAGGTAGGAACCAACGGCATCCTTATCGATCAGCGGACCCACATGATTGGCCTCATCAAGCGGATCGCCGATGGACAACTGCCCATAGGCAGAAATAAGCTTCTGCTTAACGGGTTCATAAACATCCTCCTGAACAATCAGCCTTCGGGTACTGGTGCAGCGCTGACCTGCCGTTCCTACAGCGCCAAATACACTTCCAAGAATAGCTATATCAAGATCAGCTTCATTAGATATGATAATAGCATTATTACCCCCAAGTTCAAGGATAGACCTGCCTAACCGGGCTCCAACAGCAGCGCCAACGGCTTTACCCATCCGCGTTGAACCGGTGGCAGATATCAGCGGTATGCGTTCATCTGCGGCTAACCATTCTCCGGTTTCTTTACCCCCGATCACCAAAACAGATACACCTTCAGGTACATTATTTTTACTGAAAATCTCTGAAATAATATACTGGCAGGCTACAGCGCATAAAGGTGTTTTTTCGGATGGTTTCCATACACAGACATCTCCGCAAACCCATGCCAGCATGGCATTCCAGCTCCAAACCGCAACCGGGAAATTAAAGGCCGAAATAATACCGGTTATTCCCAGCGGATGCCATTGTTCATACATCCGGTGAGCCGGTCTTTCGCTATGCATGGTCATTCCGTGCAACTGGCGGGAAAGGCCTACGGCAAAATCGCAGATATCTATCATTTCCTGTACTTCACCCAGGCCTTCCTGCAAACTTTTACCCATTTCATAAGAAACCAGGCTTCCCAGCGCCTTTTTATGATCGCGTAGGGCCTGGCCTGCTTGCCTGACCACTTCACCACGGCGGGGAGCCGGCCAAAGTTTCCATTCGGCAAAAGCTCTTTGCGCCTGCTTTACCGCCTCTTCATAATTGTCTTTTCCGGCAACAGTAATGGATCCGATCAGTTTTCCGTCAACAGGAGAGTAGGAATTAAGAATACCTGCAGAGCCCGTCATCCACCTGGAGCCGGTCGATACGCCATGATTAACTTCGCTTATTCCCGGGAGAGCCGAAAAAATATTCATAAAATTGATATTCTGCGTAAGATACTACCTATTTACAAAGCGATTACCATGTGAGCGTCAGTCAGTTCCGCAAGCATTAAAAAAACATGCGAATTTGCTATGAGAAACCAGATTTATTTGCAACTTTTACCCATCCAATCTTCCTGCAGGTAATGCTTACCTGCAACTATCCAGCCTCCTATCTTTCCAATTATCCCCGCTGAAGCCATCGCGCTTTTTTAACCTCATAATCTCTGTACCATGAAACGTATTTTACTCAGATCCGTACTGTTGTTATTTTGTATAGCAGCTATGTATAGTCGCTCACAAGCCGGGGCTCCTCTTCCTACAGCATTTCCCTTCAATGCTTCCATATTATCTTTTTTCGATACCGCTTACAGCGTGGCTGATATCAAGGTTAATTCCAAGATTTGCGCCTGCCAGGTATTGAATGTAAACTCAAAGAATCAGCGTAATCTGCGTATAGCCGTACTGGTGGAAAAAACTTCAGGTGAAAGCGCTTCCGATCTGGCGCTGATCAGGGCTATGTTCGACAAGGAAAAAAGATATATGAAGTATTTCTTCTATGATGAGATGAAGATGATCGGCAATATGATGGCGCCTACCGATTGCC
>JBDTVL010000483.1:0-2950 GCA_040007215.1 Flavitalea sp. | reverse complement strand
ATAGGGGAGGTTTAAATATACTTTTAGGGAGACGGGAATAAAGGATAGTTATCCGTTATTCCCGTTTTTATGTCAAACCCGTCAAGCTGTCTGGATTCGGCTGATTTTACGCGGCAGCATCGATACGGCAATAATACTGATAATGGCAAAGATGATCAGGGAGGCAAAGCCATTGGCATAACTTCCGCTTACATCGCGAAGACGGCCTACCAGCATTGGCGCAAAAGCTTCTGATAATCCATCAGCGGTAAGGATAAGTCCCATAACCCTGCCCATTATGCGCAATCCGAACAATTCAGCGGCCATTAGTGGAATGATCATATAATCCCCACCCAGTCCAACGCCAAAAAGGAATGCGAACAGGTAGATCACGCCAGGCGTCTGCGGAAAATATAGCAGGGGTATAGAACTGGCAATAACCACAGAAATCAGCATCATCACATATTTCTTGGGCATACGATCGGCAAGCCAGCCTATAAACAAACGTCCAAGTATACTCGATAACAACACCAGTGAAATAATATTTGCCGAATGCTCCTGAGTATATTTCAGATCGAGGCTGAAAAACAATTTCAGGTTCTGGCTGGTAGCGCTGACAGAGGCGATGGAAAACATGCTACCGATCAGTAGCAGGAAAAAAGGCCTGCTTTTTAAAATAGTTTTAAGGGGTACTTTAGGTTCTTCTTTATCCATTTTCAGCGCTGCTCCTTCCGGATTTTCTTTTACAAACCAGGCCATAGGAAAAGCGATCAAAACCATAATAATGCCCAGTATAAATAAAGCAGAGTGCCAGCCAAAGGCGAAATTCAGGCGCTTGGCGATCTGCGGCACCAGCATTCCGCCAACGCCAATACCGAGGTAGGCGATACCCATCGCTTTACCACGCGATTTATCGAACCAACGTGAGGTGAGTACCTGGTTAGGTAAGGGACCTCCGCATAAATACCCAAGGGAATTGAAGATGTAAAACAGGTAAAACTGCCATATTGTAGTGGTGAAACTTAATCCTATCAGCGCAATGCCGCCCATCAGGATACCAGATAACATCAACCGGCGCGGTCCATAACGATCTATAAACCATCCAGCAAGAAAACCCAGGGCTGCAACAGTAACTTTGCCTACTGCCTGTCCGGAAGTAACTGTGGCCCTCGACCAGCCATATTCTGATACCCAGAAATCGTAAAAAAAAGGAAGTCCGTAAAACATAATGCCGACCAGTGAAAACAAACTAAGAAAGCCTGTTGCCGCTACTTTTACCTGGCCGGAACTCAATTGATCTTTTTCTTGTATCTCGTTTCCCATAGCGCTATAGTGATGTCTCTTCTTGTGATAATCTCACTATTACCGCCTTAATAAAGTAAGTCAGTGCAAATAGGAGTTGATATGAATAAAATAAACTTTTATAAAGGGTTTCAAATTAAGAAATATATTCAAGAAAACCATTTACATCGTAAAATGCGGCGCCCTTATCCAAACTCAGGTCCTGCTATCGCAAATTGCATTTCCGGTATACCTGTATATTGATTTGTTCCCTTATACATTCTCATAAATGGCCGTTGTTCTGTAAAGCCAATGGAACCGAGCCAGGATAGCCATTCAGGTTCATGGTGCATGGTGTCTATGACCACCTGTTCGCCAGTTGCAGCGGCTAAAGCCGCAGATACCAGTTCACGGGCAATATGCCAGTTCCTGGCAACCACTGGTCCTACCTGATTAAAGTTCTGGCCTTTCCTGCCCAGGCAGTAGCCTTCGATTCCATTTCCATGGTCAATGATGAATGCATACGATGAGGCGCCTTCAAAGAACCATTCCAGCAGGCTTTGCCTGCCAGCGCCAAAAACAGAGCTGTCATATTCGGCTACTGCATGCAGATCACTTTGCAGCATCGGCCTGGCGGTCGATGCTGGGATCTTTTCTGCATTGATCACAGCGCTCATTCTGCTCAGCGGGTATTCGTCTTTAAATTCCAGTTGCAGGTATACTTCACGTCCGGCAGGAGTAGCGTCCAGTTTTATCGTTTCTTCATCTTTCAGCAAGTCCAACGCTTCATGAAGCAGTCCGCTGCCAATACCTTTCCTTTGCTGTGAAGGATCAACCAGTACCATACCGATCCAACTGAAAAAATGGTCATAACGGATAGCAGTAACTGTACCCACAACTTTATTTTCGTGGATAGCTACCCGGCAGTCTTCCGGCCCGTAAGTCAGGAATATTTCCCAGTCTCTTTGCAACTGGTTCCAGTTGGCGCTGCGGCATAGTCTTAATCCTTCGGGTATATCACCGCGATCCATGGTACGAAAACTGATCATTGAAACAATAATTTGATGCGCTAAGATAATCAGAGAAATACATTAATCAGAACTGCATCACGAAAGCAGTTCCTTCGCCTTCCGAGCTTTGAACGGTGATATTTCCGCGATGTAATTGCATGATCTGTTTGCAAAGGCTTAACCCAATGCCGCTGCCGCTTTTTTTGGTGCTGAAAAAGGGAATAAAAATCTTATCTACTACTTCCTGCGGCATACCTGCGCCGTTATCGGCTACCTTGATAATGGTTTTATGATTAACGCCAATATAACCGCTGATGGTTATTCTTCCATGCGGCCGGTTTTTAAGCGCTTCAATACTGTTAAGCGTTAAATTGATCAGCGCCTGTTCCATCAGGCTGATATCGATGTCCAGTTGCAGGTCGGGATCCTTAAGAAAAACATCTATCTCTATATTCTTTTCTATCAGCGTTGGCTGCATCAGGTGAATAAGGCTTTCAAACAGATCTCTTAAATAAACTTTTTTAAGATTGAGCGAATTGATCTTGTTCAGGTTTCTGTAGGTTTCTGCGAATTTCAGCAGGCCTTCGCTTCTTTTTTTGATGGTATTGATGCCGAGTTCTAGATCATCGACGGCGCCAGATTCGTTATTTAAATGAGCTATAGATTCCTGCAAGCGGTTT
>JBDTVL010000482.1:0-2955 GCA_040007215.1 Flavitalea sp. | reverse complement strand
TGCTGCCTGAATAGCTAATTCAGGGCGTTTATCGTCAGGATATTTTGCCCGAAAAGATTTCATGCCATTCTTATGATACGATAAAGAGCTCAGAAAAAGCCCTATACCTATCAGGGCATCGCGGCCATAATGAAAATCAGGCACAATAATTCCCCCGTTTCCTTCGCCGCCTATTACAGCATTGGTTTCTTTCATCCTGGTCACCACATTCACTTCGCCTACGGCGGACGGGAAGTACTCGCCGCCGAGTTGCAGGGTGATTTCCTTGAGCGCTTTAGTGCTGCTCATATTACTGACTGTATTACCCGGTCTGTTGCGCAGCACAAAATCGGCTACGGCCACCAGCGTATATTCTTCGCCAAACATACTGCCATCTTCACAAACGAAGCAGAGCCTGTCCACATCAGGATCAACGGCTATACCCAGGTCGGCCTTATGTTTCCGCACTGCGGCGCTGAGTTCGGAAAGATTTTCAGGAAGCGGTTCCGGGTTATGGGCAAATTTACCGTCTACCGTTCCATTCAGCACGATCACTTCATCAACACCAAGGGCTTTCAGTAATGGCGGAATAGATAAAGCCCCGGTAGAATTGACCACATCCACCACAATTTTGTAATTCTTAGACCGGATCCGGTCTGCATCCACCAGCGGATAGTTCAGAACAGCCTCAATATGTTTGCGGATATAATCATTATTGACCGAATATCTTCCAAGTTTGTCAACTGAACAGAAGCTGAAGTTCTCCTTTTCGGCTCTTTGCAATACAATGGCGCCCTCTTCAGCATTGATGAACTCGCCCTGTCCATTCAGCAGTTTAAGCGCATTCCATTCTTTTGGGTTATGGCTGGCGGTAATAATGATACCCCCAGCAGCTTTTTCCCAGATAACAGCCATTTCAACCGTAGGCGTGGTGGAAAGGCCAGCATCAATAACGTTGAAACCCATACCAGACAAGGTATTCATGACGAGGTTCTGCACCATATCGCCGCTGATCCTTCCGTCTCTGCCGACTATTACTTTACGATTTTCGCTTTTATCCTGTAACCAGGATCCAAATGCTGCTGTAAACCTAACTACATCGAGCGGCGTTAAATTATCCCCTGCTTTACCTCCAATCGTTCCACGTATTCCCGAAATGCTTTTGATCAATGCCACGTTCTTCCATTTTAAAGGTGCAAAAATAATGATTTGCCGCCATCAGATTAACAGGCATTTTATAGGATGGGATGATCATTTCTAACTGCGGAAATTAAGAAAGATTTTTTTATTGGCCTTCATAAATTTATTACCGCGTTTAGTAACGTATTTTCGCCAAATATTAACCGCCGGTGATGCGCAATTTTTGTAACATGCGCTGTTGTGTAAAATTGATAGCCATTTAGCTGTTAAAATGTTAAATTGTAGAAGTTAGGCGGGATTAAATAAAACTTATAAATGCAAGAATTCTTTCTGATCATTGGATTGATCCTGATCAATGGTTTATTTTCTATGGCTGAAATAGCGCTGGTATCAGCGCGTAAAGCGCGGCTTGAAGCCCAGGCTCACAAAGGCGATAAGAGAGCTAAAGAAGCGCTTGATCTCGCTAATCATCCCGATACTTTTCTTTCCACTGTTCAAATAGGGATCACGCTTATAGGTATCTTAACGGGTATCATGTCGGGCGAAAAGTTAAAGTCTGACGTGGTGGAGATCCTTAACCGTTTTGATTCCATAAAAGATTACAGCAGCGGAATAGCCACCGCCATTATCGTTATTGTGATCACTTATTTTTCTATGGTGCTGGGAGAACTTGTTCCTAAAAGAATAGGACTGGCCAATCCTGAAGCCATCGCCAAATTCATGGCTAAACCCATGAGGGTGCTCAGTATTGCCACTCACCCTTTTATCTGGCTGCTCACGAAATCCACTTTCGTGATCGTGAAACTGCTTAACATCAAAATAAAAGATAACCAGGTAACGGAAGAAGAAATTAAAGCTATCATCAGCGAAGGCACCGAACAGGGAACTATTGAAGAAGCGGAACAGGAGATCATCGAAAGGATATTTCATCTCGGCGACCGCAACATCACTTCTCTGATGACGCATAGAAGTGATGTGATATGGTTCGACGTTAACGACAATGAAGTGTCGATAAGAGAAAAGATATTACAGGAACCGCATTCAGTATATCCTATCTGCGATGGACAGATAGATAATATTAAAGGCGTGGTGTCTATCAAAGATCTGTATGTGGCCCCTGATATCACCCGTTTCAAAGATTTAATGCTGCCGCCTTTGTATGTACCGGAAAATAACACGCCTTACCAGGTGCTGGAAAAATATAAACAGTCAAAGATCCATTCCTGCTTTATCATTGATGAATATGGCAGCCTGCTTGGCATGATCACGCTGAATGATATACTGGAAGCCATTGTTGGCGATCTTCCCGAACAAAATATCAATGATTATGAGATCGTGGAAAGAGAAGATGGCACCTATCTGGTAGATGCACAGATCCCTTTCTATGACTTCCTCAGCCGTTTCGAGAAAACCGAATGGATGAATGAAGGCGAGCAGGAATTCGATACCCTGGCCGGATTTATCCTGCACCAGCTTAAACGTATTCCGCATACCGGTGATAAATTTGAATGGGGTGGATTCAAAATAGAGATCATTGATATGGATGCCAACCGTATCGATAAAGTGCTGGTGCATATCTCCCAGGAGATCAAGGAAAATATGGAGTGATCAGAAGGTAAATTTGAGCGACGATTCGGGATACTGCAGCTTGGCGCTTTTTCTTTCTCCTTTTACTGTTACATGAACCAAATTGATCTGCTGGTCGAAAGAATCGTAGAGAATACTATTGGTGATCTCTATCGTTTTAGGCGTTGGCGCATGAGCAGCTTCCAAGTAACTCCAGGCCGCTTCATTCTCTCTTTCAAAACCCAGGAAGGCCAGTACAAAAGGCTTTCC
>JBDTVL010000481.1:0-2969 GCA_040007215.1 Flavitalea sp. | reverse complement strand
ACGCTGAGCACGTATTGCAGATCGGCCGAGCCATCATCGTCCTGCGGCGTGGGCAGCGCTAAAAATATAATAGCTGCATCTTTAATGCCTTCTTCAAGAGAAGTGGTAAAGAAAAGCCGCTCTTCCCGGAGATTGCGTAAAAATAATTTTTCCAGGCCCGGCTCATAGATAGTTATTTGCCCGCTGGAAAGTTTATCAATTTTATCTTTGGCAATATCAACGCATATGACCTCGTTCCCGGTTTCTGCAAAACAGGTTCCTGTTACCAGTCCAACATATCCGGTTCCGACTACAGCAATTTTCATCTTCTATAATGTATTAATAGAGGTTATTCAGTTTTGTTAATATAAGCCAGTACTTTTTCCGTTATATAAGCAAGCTGATCGTTATCCATTTCTGTATGGATCGGAAGGGAGATCACTCTTTCGGTGAGCCAATCGGTAGTTGCCAGGTGAAAATCTGTTCCGCCGAAAGCTTCGAACATTTTCTGACGGTGAGCGGGAACAGGATAATAGATCGTTGATGGAATGCCCTGAGTAGCCAGCCACTCGTGCAGGCCATCGCGGTTAACGCCTTCCAGAACCAGCGTATATTGATGAAACACATGCGTGCTGTAAGATGCGCGGTAAGGTATGGATATTTTAGGGTGACCGGAAAAAGCATTGTCGTAATAATCGGCTACGCTGATCCTGGCTTTGATATAGTTATCGAGGCTTTTCAGTTTTACATTCAGTATGGCGGCCTGTAATGAGTCGAGCCTGCTGTTACAGCCCACCATTTCATGATAGTATCTTTTGCTCTGGCCATGATTGGCGATCATTCTTAGTTTCAGTGCCAGTTCATCATCATTGGTAAACATCGCTCCCCCGTCGCCGTAACCGCCCAGGTTTTTGGAAGGAAAAAAAGAAGTGGTTCCGATGGTACCTATGGTTCCTGTTTTCTTTTTGCTGCCGTCGTTAAAGAAATAATCGCCGCCGATAGCCTGGGCATTATCTTCTATAACGGGTAAATGATGCTTCTGCGCAATGTCCATGATCGCTTCCATATCGGCGCTCTGGCCATAGAGATGAACAGGAATAATGGCCTTTGTTTTTTCGGTGATGGCTTTTTCTATGGCGTCGGGTATAATACAGAAAGTGCTGCTGTCCACTTCTGCAAAAACAGGTTGTAACCTTAACAGGGCGATCACTTCGGTTGTAGCCACATAAGTAAAAGAAGGGCTGATCACTTCATTGCCAGGCTCAAGTCCTAATGCCATCAGCGATATCTGCAAAGCATCGGTGCCGTTAGCGCAGGGGATAACATGCTTAACGCCAAGGTAAGATGCCAGGGCATTGGTAAAATCAGTAACGGCCTGTCCATTAATGAAAGCCGCGCTGTCCAAAACATCATGGATCGCTTTATCCACTTCGCTTTTAATTTTAGCGTACTGCTGCTTTAAATCTACCATCTGGATTGGCCGCATAGAAAATTTTCAGTTTAAAAAGGCGCACAAACCTACTGTAAAAAACTGGTTTATACAAGGTTAACCATTTGTTAGCTATCAACGGCGCAAGGTTTTACGGTGAGCGCTAAAATCTTACATTTGCCCGTGTTTCTTTTTATTTACAATATTTTTATCCGGCTATTCTATTTGGTTATCCGGATAAGTTCGGCCTGGAATCCCAAAGCAAAGCTCTGGTGGAAGGGGCGCGTAAATATTTTTAACCGGGTAAGATCAGCGATGCAAGCCAATAGAAACCCGGTTATCTGGATGCATTGCGCCTCGCTGGGCGAATTTGAACAGGGACGTTTCCTGCTGGAGAATATCAGGATCACCTATCCAAACACCTGTATCGTACTTACTTTTTTCTCTCCTTCCGGATACGAAGTGATGAAAAATTATACAGGAGCCGATCATATCTTTTATCTGCCATTGGCCACCAATGCCGCCGCTACAAAATTCCTGGACCTGGTGAATCCAGTATTGGTGTTATGGATCAAATATGATTACTGGTATCATTACCTGCATGAAATAAAAAAAAGAAAGATCCCGCTATTACTGATCTCCGCCATATTCCAGAAACACTATGCATTTTTCAGGTGGTATGGACCGTTATACCGAAAAATGCTTCGTTGCTTTACCTGGCTTTTTGTTCAGACGCCCGAATCGGCCGCAAGACTTAATGGCATCGGGTTCTCCGGCAATATTACCGTTAATGGCGATACGCGTTTCGACAGGGTAATTGATATAGCTGAAAATTTCAGGGATATTCCGGCGATCACTTCTTTCTGCGGACATTTTCCGGTAATTGTTGCGGGAAGCACCTGGCCCGAGGATGAGGAAGAACTGGATCATTATGCCAACAACCATCCCGGTATACGATTTATCGTTGCGCCCCATGAAATTGATGAAGAACATCTTCGCGATATAGAAAAACTGTATAAAAATGCTATCAGATATTCTACCTGGGAAAAAAATCGTTCCGACCAGGGTCATAATACACTGATCATTGATAATATCGGCATGTTGTCGAGACTGTATTATTATGCCACTATCGCTTATGTGGGCGGAGGATTTGGCGATGATGGCGTGCATAATGTACTCGAAGCGGCGGTATATGGAAAGCCGGTGGTATTCGGACCCGTATTTAATAAATTCAGGGAAGCAATAGACCTGCTGGAAGAAGGGGCGGCTTCAACTACCGACAATACGCTGGAACTGGAAAAGATTTTTGATGAACTGCTGCAACAGCAAGACAATTACCGCGAGCGCGCCGAGGCGGCAAGAAATTATGTGTACTCGAGAAGAGGAGCCACGCGCAATATCATGAACTATATTCAGGAAAACCGTCTCTTGACCAACTGATAAAAATGGCGGGTGATCTCTTTATGCTCTTCCCATCCCAGTTTCACTTTCAGCTCTCGTTCTATCCAGTATTCTGCTTCAGCGAAAATTCTGAAACCATTAATAGTTTTGATGCTTCTTT
>JBDTVL010000480.1:0-2969 GCA_040007215.1 Flavitalea sp. | reverse complement strand
CATCATACTATTGAGGCCAATTACAGCTCTCAGTTCGATATGTTATGGCGGATCATCCTGGAGTATCCTTTAGGTAATCCCGCCGCTATTTTACCTGCCGCTATCATTAACCTCTTGGGCGAAAGCGGCCAGGAGGGCGAAGCATTTTATGAGGGTATTGAAGAAGTATTGAAAATGGATAATGCCTTTATTCATATATATGGTAAAAAACAGACGAAGCCGGGCAGGAAAATGGGCCATATCACTATTTTAAGTAAGGAAAGGCAGGATCTGCTTTATAAATCAAACAGGGTAAAACAGGCCCTGAAATGCGTGGCGCTGAAATAATACAGATCTTAGCGAAAGGCAGGAGATAATAAAGCGTCTTATGATCTGTAGTAAACTATTAATTCTGACACCTGAATTTGCTGAAAATGATTGTATTAAGGAAGCCATTGCTGCTGGCATTTTTGTTTTTCCCCGCTTTTATTGTGGTATCCTGTAAAGAAAAAAAAGAGACTTCTTCCTCGTCCAAGTCTCAAAACCGTAATCTGCCCCTGCAAGCCGAAGGCTTTGTGGTGAAAACCCGCACATTAGCTGAAGATATTGCCGTACCAGGCACCCTGCTTCCATTTGAAACCACAGAAATACGTCCTGAAATTTCAGGCCGTATTGTTACATTAAATATACCCGAAGGTCGCGAAGTAAAAAAAGGCACGATGCTGATCCAGCTTTTTGATGGCGACCTGCAGGCGCAGTTAAAAAAACTCCAGGTACAATTATCCATAGCTGAAAAAACAGCAGAGCGCCAGAAGGAGCTGTTGAAAATTAATGGTATCAGTCAGCAGGAGTATGACCTTAGCGAACTCAGTTCCAATAATCTCCGGGCAGATATTCAACTGGTGCAGGTAAGCATCAACAAAACGCGCATACTCGCGCCTTACGATGGGCGTGTCGGATTAAGAAATGTTAGTCTGGGCGCCTATATCACCCCTACCGATATCCTGACCACTATCAGCCAGGTTGCCAATTTAAAAATAGAATTCACCGTTCCTGAAAAATACAGCGAAAGCATGGTGAAAGGAAAACAGGTTAGTTTTTCGATCGATGGAAGCGATAAGGATTTCAACGCTTCCGTGATGGCTACAGAAGCTATCATCACCGCCGATACCCGAAGTCTGAAAGTTCGCGGCATTGTAAATGGTTCTCAGCCCCTGCTGGCTCCGGGAGGATTTGCAAAAGTTTCCCTGGAACTGGATAAAGACCATGCAGCGCTGGTAGTTCCTACGCAGGCTATTATTCCGCAGGCGCGTAATAAGCAGGTTATCCTTTATCATAACGGATCGCCGGAATTTAAAGTAGTAACTACAGGCATCAGGGATTCAACCTATGTTCAGGTCATTGATGGAGTTAAAGCAGGCGATACAGTGATAATATCCGGATTGCTGGCTATACGCCCTGAAAGTAAAGTGACCCTCACCAAAGTAGAATAAGCGCCTTTCAATCGCGTCAGGAGAAAAGTTTATTAAGATTAAAACATCCAACGGTGTATGAATATTTCGGAGTTAAGTTTACGAAGGCCGGTTCTGGCGACTGTTTTAAATGTGATTATCGTATTATTCGGGATAATAGGATTCACTTTCCTGGGCGTAAGAGATTACCCGGCTATTGATCCTCCTAATATTAATGTACGCACTTCCTATCCTGGCGCTAATGCCGATATTATAGAATCGCAGATCACAGAACCTTTGGAGAAAGCGATCAATGGTATTGCAGGCATCAAGAATATCACCTCTTCCAGCAGTCAGGGAACCAGCAGTATTAATGTTGAGTTTGATCTTAATATAGATCTCGAAGCTGCGGCTAATGATGTACGTGATAAGGTGTCGCAGGCGGTACGTTCGCTGCCGCAGGATCTGGATGCGCCGCCGGTAGTATCCAAGGCCGATGCCAGTTCTGATCCTATCATCTCCATGACCGTTCAAAGCAATACCCGCAATCAGCTTGAAGTAACGGAATATGCCAACAATGTTTTAGTGGAAAGGCTTCAGACCATTCCCGGTGTGAGCAGTATTCAAATATGGGGAGAGAAGCGTTATGCCATGCGTATATGGTTCGACCCATCAAAGCTGAGCGCATACGGACTAACCCCTGGCGATGTAGGCGCCGCCCTGACCAGGGAAAATGTAGAGCTACCTTCGGGAAAGATCGCCGGCAATGCCACTGAACTCTCCGTACGAACATTTGGACGACTAACTACAGAAGACGATTTCAATAACGTTATTATAAAAAATATTAACGGCAGCGATATCCGTCTTAAACAAATTGGCGAAGCGGTACTGGGACCTGAGAATGAAGAGACCGTTCTGAAAGAGAGCAGGATACCCATGATTGCGCTGGCCATCATACCACAACCAGGAACCAATTATGTAGCCATCTCCAATGAATTCTATAAAAGGCTCGATCAACTGAAAAAAGATATTCCCGCAGATATGAAACTGGATATCGCGCTGGATCAGACTACTTTTATTAAAAGATCAATTTCTGAAGTAGAGGAAACGCTGATCATTTCTTTTATACTCGTGGTGCTGGTAATCTATCTTTTCTTCCGCGACTGGCTCATCGCGCTTCGGCCGCTGATCGATATTCCGGTGGCGCTTGTTGGCGCTTTCTTTATTATGTACGTCAGTGGATTTACCATCAATGTGCTTACGCTGCTGGGCATTGTGCTGTCTACAGGACTTGTGGTAGATGATGGTATTGTGGTAACTGAAAATATTTATAAGAAAATGGAGGCTGGTATGGAGAAATACCAGGCCGCTAAAGAAGGTTCGAAGGAAATTTATTTTGCCGTTATCGCCACATCTATTACACTCGCGGTTATCTTTCTTCCCATCATTTTTTTACAGGGCTTTGTTGGAAGGCTATTCCGGGAATTCGGTATAGTAGTAGCCGGCGCCGTGCTGATATCTGCATTTGTATCGCTGACG
>JBDTVL010000479.1:0-2977 GCA_040007215.1 Flavitalea sp. | reverse complement strand
TGAATTAAGGGCATACGGAAGACCAATCATCTGTACCGAATATATGGCGCGCACCTCGGAGAGCTTTTTCGAAACGCATCTGCCCATATTCAAAAAACACCATGTAGGCGCTATTAACTGGGGACTTGTTGCCGGAAAAACCAATACGATTTATCCATGGGGCTCAAAAGAAGGAACCCCAGAACCGGCTGTTTGGTTTCACGATATATTCAGAAAAGACGGAACTCCCTACGATCATAAAGAAGTGGAAATAATCAGGTCGATCATCCGCGCCAATTAACTTTTATTTTTCCGTAAATTGTAGCAAATACTGCTACAATGAAAAACATCGTAAAATGCTATGCTGCTATCGCCGCTTTATTATTAAGCGGATCCTCTTTGTTTGCGCAACATCAATTGATCAAAAAATGGGAAACAGATACCTTATTAAAGGTTCCGGAATCTGTATTATATGATAAGGTTAACCAGGTTCTCTATGCTTCCAACATAGATGGACAACCGGACGGTAAAGATGGACAGGGTTCTATTGCCAAAATAGGCCTGGACGGAAAAATCATCAATGCAGAATGGGTAAAAGGATTAAGCGCCCCTAAAGGCCTTGGACAATACAAAAACACTTTATGGGTTGCCGATATTGATGAAGTAGTGGCCATCGATATTAAATCAGGAACCATCACTCAAAAAATTCCTGTCGAAGGCGCTTTGTTTCTGAACGATATTACCGTAGATAAAAAAGGAGTCGTATACGTTTCTGATTCCAAAGGAAAAAAAGTGTTTAAGCTGGAAAATGGCAAGGTATCGCTGGTTGTGGGGAATCTTCAGGGGCCAAATGGTCTGCTGGCGCACGACAACAAACTTTATGTTCTGGACAACGGAGGATTGTACCGTATAGATGCAGGTAACAAATTGGTTAAACTAGCCGATGGTATGGAAGGTGGAACCGATGGCGTTGAAAATGTAGCTAAAAATGAGTTCATTGTTTCTTGCTGGGCCGGATCCATTTACTACATAAATGCCGATGGTAGCAAGGAAAAATTGCTCGATACCCGCGATCAGAAGATCAATTCTGCAGATATTGGGTATGATGCCGATAAACGAATAGTTTACGTTCCCACTTTCTGGAAGAATAACGTAGTAGCCTATGAATTGAAGTAGAATCACCAATCAAACGTTAAAGTTAATATTCACTTCTCCGGGTAAATAAAGAGTAATTATTTTTACTCACCATTATGGATTGTATAGCTACTCATTTACCTTACGGCGACACAGGATATTTCTCTCCTATAGTTATTGATTATATCAATGGGGCAGATCAGTTGAAGCCGTTTTATTGTCATCCAGTTTCACATGAAGGTATTTTCAATGCCATAAAAGAAAGAAAGAAGAGTCCTGTAAACAGGGCTCTTCTTGTTACGGAGCTGATAAAACAATATACTGGGATCGCCATTACAGAAAAGGTTCGAGATCATATCTCTCTGCTTGCGGAAGAAAATAGTTTTACGGTTTGTACGGCTCATCAGCCTGCAATATTCACGGGAAGTCTTTTCTTTATTTATAAAATACTGCACATCATTAAACTGGCGGAATCCTTTAACCGCTCTTTTCCCGGTAATCGCTTTGTTCCTGTATTTTATATGGGAAGCGAAGATGCAGACCTTGATGAACTGGGAAACATATTCCTGGGTGAAGAAAAAGTCAACTGGAAAACTACACAGAAAGGAGCTATCGGAAGAATGAAACCAGAAGGTCTTGAAACACTGATCCAGCGCATAAAAGGCGAGTTTTCCGTGCTTCCTTTTGGTGAAGAATTAGTAGAAATACTTGAAGAATGTTATGGTAACAGCCCTGATATTCAGACCGCTACTTTAAAATTGATCAACCGCTTATTCGGCGATTATGGATTGATTGTATTAATACCTGATAATGCGGCATTCAAAAAAGTTATGCTGCCTGTATTTGAAGAAGAACTTTTTAAAGAAAATTCTTCGGTTATAGTGAGTAAAGCCATTGAAGGTATTTCCAGGCATTACAAAGCTCAGGCTCATCCCCGTTCGATCAATCTTTTTTATTTACTGGGCGATCTTCGGGAAAGAATTGAAAGAAAAGGCAATGAGTGGGTAGTGGTAGGAACGGATATCCGATTTACCGCCGATAGTTTAAGAAAAGAATTACAGGAGTTTCCTGAACGATTCAGCCCGAATGTTATTTTAAGAGGATTATTCCAGGAAACCATTCTTCCCGATATAGCATTTGTGGGAGGAGGAGGAGAAATTGCCTACTGGCTGGAACTGAAAGAACTTTTTGAGCATTACCATACGCCTTACCCTGCGCTCATCGTCAGAAATTCCTTTCTGGTGATGGAAGAAAAATGGAGGGCCAGGCTGGATAAATTAGGAATAACAGCGCCTTCTATATTTAAAGATGAACAATCGTTGCTCAATGGGCTGGTAAAAAGGGAGTCGCAGAAAAAACTTGATCTGCTGGAAGAGATCAACGGCGCAGCGGTTTACTATAACCAGATCAAACTAGTGGCGCAGCAGGTTGACAATACGCTGGTTCAGCATGTAGCTGCATTGCAGAGCAGGGCTATAAAACCTTTGCAGGAATTGGAAAAGAAATTATTAAGGGCTGAAAAAAGAAAATTCGAAGCAGAGCAAAGACAACTCAATACTATCAAGAAAGCATTATTCCCGCTGAATGGATTGCAGGAACGGGTAGATAACATACTTCCTTTTTATGCCCGCTGGGGTAAGTCATTTATCGATATCATACTCAAAAATTCTTTAACCCTGGAACAGGAGTTCACTATACTAACGGTAAAAGAATAATTTTTTACTGCTTGATACGGATGTGCAGGAGATGTGCGATGTTCTTGTCATTATCGGCCTGAACATTGACTTTTATTTTTTCCGACTTCTCCGATTGAAGCGATAATCCGGTTGCGGTAAATCCTTTAAATTTCTTTTCTATGGAAGAA
>JBDTVL010000478.1:0-2995 GCA_040007215.1 Flavitalea sp. | reverse complement strand
GTATTGGATGAGATAAAAGTAAAAGTGGATAATACCAACCGCCGCTATCTTTTCAGTTCGCTGTATTACAAACAGAAAAGAGGAAATGTGGAAGGGATATACACCGTTACCTGGGATAAGGCAAGCGCCAGTATCTTCCGGGAACATAACCTGGTATTTGATGATGAGCTCCGTAAACAGGCCAAGGGGCCCGATGCCAACGTGAAGCTGGCCTTCAACGATTATTTCATTAAAAGCATCATTATAAAAAAGGATGGCGGATACATTCTTTCCGCAGAATCACTGTACAGCACTTCGCGCGGAGGAGGCGCTTTCAACCGATGGGATTATCTTTCAGGGAATAATCCCTGGTCTTCTCCCTACAATTATTATTACTCTCCTTATTACAACTCTTTTGGCAACCCCTGGAACAGGTGGGGAGGAGCGCAGGCCACCCGTTACCATGCAGAAAATATCATCATACTTTCCTTTAATAAAAACGATAGCCTGGAATGGTCTAACGTGATACCGAAAGCCCAGTTCGATGATCAGAGCGATGCGCTGATCTCCTACCAGATCATGAATACCGGCGGACAATTACATTTTCTTTTCAATGTATACGAAAGAAGAACATTGTTGCTGAACGATCAGAGCATTGATGCGGAAGGAAAAATAACCAGGTACCCAACGCTTAAAAACCTCGACCGCGGCATTGATTTTATGCCCCGTTATGGAAAACAGGTCGCTTCAAAAGTGATTATAATGCCTTGTCAATACCGTAACTACCTTACTTTCGCTAAAATTGAATTCTAAACCGGCCCGGAGTGATAGGTATTTTCAAACAAAAAAATCCTGGCAATAATTTAATGATACTGGTTTACGGACTGGTACTCAAACTTAATTATATCATTCGGGCTCCGCAGCCGCTTCGCCAGGAAGAAGATCACTACCTGTATACCCTCACGCTCAGGTTACTGGATCCCCTTCATATTCCCTCGCTGGTATTTGGCGTGATCAGCTTTGCGCTACTGTATATTCAGGCTATTCTCATTAACAGAGTGTGCCTCGACCAGAAAATGCTGGCTAAGCCCACCTATCTGCCTGCCATGTGTTATATGCTGCTGACCTCCCTGTTCGCAGAATGGAACTATTTTTCAGCGCCCCTGTTAGTTAATACTTTCCTGATCCTGTTGTTTTACAGGATGGTGAACCTGTATAATATACATAAACCGCTTACCGCTATCTTTAATATTGGTTTGCTGATGGGTATTGTTACCCTGCTGTATCAGCCCGCAATCATATTTGTAGTGATGATTCCTTTTACGCTTTTCATCATGCGCCCCTTTCGTATCCGGGAATGGTTAATTGGCTTTCTCGGCGTAACTACCCCATATTATTTCCTGGCGCTGGAGCCCCTTTTTACCAACCGCTGGATATGGAAACACCTGCTGCCATCCATATCTATGGACTTCCCCGCCATACCTACTTCCATATATATAACCATTGCTATACTCCTGCTGGTGGCGCCTTTTATTGTGGGAGGGTATTTTGTGCAGGGCAACCTCAATAAAATGCTGATACAGATCAGGAAGGGATGGAGCCTTGTATTATTGCTGTTGATCATATCCCTGTTTATCATACTGGTTAACGGTGGCAATAATTATGTTAATTGGATATTCTGCCTGGTACCGATATCGTTTTTTCATGCGTCGGCTTATTTTTATCCTGCCAATAAAATCTTTCCCGTGGTATTACATTGGCTAACATTCGCCTACGCCCTGTTTATAGGGTATGGTATTTGGTAATAGCTGCCAATTGAAAGGATGAAAATAAAAGTTATTAACTTTGATATAAATCGTTTTGAATGAAATTCGGCATCGTTGTTTTCCCGGGATCTAATTGTGATCGTGATATGCAGGAGGCTCTCCAGGAAGAGCTTAACCAGGAAGTGGTCATGTTATGGCATAAAGACGAAGATATCAGTATGTTCTCCAAAGAAGATTGTATTGTGCTTCCGGGAGGTTTTTCCTATGGCGATTACCTGCGCTGCGGCGCCATTGCCCGATTCAGCCCAATGATGCAAAGCGTTATCGGTTTTGCACAAACCGGGGGTCAGGTACTGGGTATCTGCAATGGATTTCAGATACTTTGCGAAGCGAAATTACTTCCAGGCATCCTGCTACGTAATGTTAACCAGCAATTTGTCTGTAAAAATGTATTCCTGACAGGACAGGGCATTCAAAGCCCCCTGAAAATACCCATTGCCCATGGCGAAGGGAGGTATTATGCCGACGAACATTTATTGGACCAGCTGGAGGCTAATGGCCAGGTATTATATCGCTATTGCGATGAAAAGGGAAATATTACCCCTGCAGCGAATCATAATGGTTCTATCCGAAATATTGCCGGAATCCGGAACCCGGAAGGCAATGTTTTTGGCATGATGCCTCATCCTGAAAGAGCCTGTTCCTCCATTCTGGGTAATACAGATGGAAGAAAAATTTTCGATACCCTGTTTTTTGCTAAAACTGCCGGAAAGACATCAGATACCCCTCAGTTGGCCAATTTTTAGAGTTTCATTAAGTTTTTAAAGTAGACTTTTGAGTATCTTAATTTCTCAAGAACATCATATGCATAAACTATTACTTTCCGGTATGCTTATCATCGCTGCGGGAGCAGTATCCGCCCAGTCGTCAAAGGCTGTACAATGGTCTTTTTCTTCCAAGAAACTTTCCGACCAGTTATATGAAGTTCATCTGGACGCTACGATTGAAGGTAACTGGCATATATATTCGCAGAATGGCGGCGACGGCCCGTTCTCTACTTTATTCACCTTTAATAAAAACCCCCTGGTAGCTGCTGATGGGAAAGTACAGGAAGTGGGATCGATGAAGAAAATATTCGAACAGGCTTTTGGTTCTGAAGTGCGGTTTTATGAAAAATCGGTAAGCTTTGTACAGAAAGTTAAAGTAAGAGGTAAGGCGAAAACAAATCTTGCCGGCAAGGTGGAATTTAT
>JBDTVL010000477.1:0-3005 GCA_040007215.1 Flavitalea sp. | reverse complement strand
CGGGAACAGATATCCTGTACAGGAATAATGGCAACAACACTTTCACAGAAGTATCCCGCGAAGCGGGAATATTAATAGAAGGATATAGTCTTGGCGCCGCTATCAGCGATCTTAATAATGATGGCTGGCCCGATATATATGTATCCAACGATTTTCTTACCAACGATATATTATATATCAATAATAAAGATGGCACCTTCTCCGATAAAACCGCTGAATGTTTAAAGCATACCAGTTTCGCTTCCATGGGAAATGATATCGCTGATTTTAACGACGATGGACTTCCCGATATCTTTGTATTGGATATGCTTCCGGAAGATAATTACCGGAGGAAGACCATCATACCTGCCGCCAGCTATGATAAATTCCAGCTCTCCCTGCAAAGAGGTTATGAGCCGCAGTACACCAGGAATACCCTCCAGCTTAATAATGGCAACGGCTCCTTCAGCGATATCGCTTTTCTTGCCGGCGTTAGCAGCACCGACTGGAGCTGGGCCGCTTTATGGGCCGATTATGATAATGACGGAGACAAAGACCTGATGGTGACCAACGGATTTTACCGTAATCTTGGCGACATGGATTATATCCATTACCAGGCGCGTTTGAATAACCCGATGGGCACGCAGGATGCAAAGCGTGAGCTAAAGCTTAAAGCTATTAAAGAGCTTGAAAATGTTCCTTTACAGGATTATCTTTTTGAAAATAACGGCAATCTTACTTTCACTAAAAGATCGGAAGAATGGGGTTTTGATAAACCAGGTTTCTCCAATGGCGCCTGTTATGCCGATCTCGATAATGATGGCGATCTGGAATTGATCATCAATGAATTTAATGGAGTAGCGCGGGTTTATCAGAACATGTCGAACGATTTATTTCATCGTCATTTCCTGAAAGTAAAATTAGAGGGCCATGAACTGAATAAAGAAGGGATTGGTTCAAAGCTCTGGTTATATGCTGGCGGTAAAATGCAGTTCCAGGAGTTTAATCCCTATCGCGGATTTGAATCGGCAATGGAACCCTTACTGCATTTTGGATTAGGAAATTTGAAAACGGTGGATAGCCTGGTAGTGCAATGGCCCGACGGAAATACACAGACCCTTAAAAATATTCAGCCCGATACGCTGGTCATCGTGCGATATGAAAAGCAGCAGGGCCATCATATTGAAGCGAGAGGCGATACGCTGTTTACGGAAACGGCTGAAAGCCTGGGGATCGACTATGAACATAAGGAAAATGAATTCAACGATTTTAAACTTCAGCCTCTGCTGCCTGCCATGCATTCGCAGAATGGACCGGGAGTAGCAGTAGGAGATATCAATGGAGATGGAAGGGAGGATTTTTTTGTTGGCGCAGCCAAAGGTTCGGAAGGAAGTTTTTTTGTTCAGAATAATAAAGGCAGATTTATTAATAAACCGTTGACAGGCTCAGTGTCCAGCGAAGATATGGGTGTCTTATTATTTGATGCGGATAATGATGGAGACAATGATCTCTATGTGGTGAGCGGAGGCTCCGAGAATTTGGAAGGAACTGAAGAGCAGCAGGACAGGTTATATATAAATGATGGCAAAGGAAACTTCAACGTTTCTGCTACCTCGCTTCCAGATACAAAAGCCAGCGGATCCTGCGTGATCGCCTGCGACTATGATAAAGATGGCGATCTGGACCTGTTCATCGGGGGAAGAGCGCTGCCAGGAAAATACCCGATGCCTGCAAAAAGTTATTTATTAAAAAATGATCATGGATCTTTTACAGATGTTTCTGCAAAAGAATTACCCGAAGGGGGGGCGATGGGTATGGTCACTTCAGCTTTATGGACCGATTACAACAACGATGGCTGGATCGACCTGATGATCACGGGCGAATTTATGCCCGTTACTTTCCTCACCAATAAACAAGGTAAGCTTTCTGGCGAAGGAAATATTACTATAGATCAATCGAAAGGCTGGTGGAATAGTATTGCCGCCGCCGATTTCGATGAGGATGGCGATATAGATTATGTGGTAGGCAATCTTGGATTGAACAGCCGTTACAAGGCTTCTGCTACACAGCCCTTATGTATATACGCAAAAGATTTTGATAAAAATGGCCGTCTTGATCCGGTGATGTGCTATTATGTTCAGGGTAAAAATTACCTTTATCCTACAAGAGATGAAATGATAGCGCAGATGAGTCCAATGAGAGGGCGTTTTCCTACCTATAAAAAATATGCTTCCTTAACTTTCGAAGAATCATTTCTGGAAGAAGAAATTAAAGATGCCTTTATTGTGAAGGCCGAATGTATGGAATCGAGTTATTTCGAAAATGAGGGAGATGGAAAATTCATACGGAAAGCGTTGCCGGTGGAAGCGCAGTTTGCCCCGGTTTTTGGCATGCTGGCCGGCGATTACAACAATGACGGCTTCGCCGATATTTTACTTGCCGGGAATTCATACGCCACTGAAGCCTCAACCGGTCGTTATGATGCCATGGATGGCTTACTTTTGACCGGCGATGGAAAGGGGAATTTTTCATCGATGAAAAGTTATCAAACCGGTTTCAGGGCCGATAAATCGGTAAAAGGGTTGTCGGAACTTTCCTTATCCAACAATAAAGATGTTCTGCTGGTGGCTAATAACAATGCAAAGATGGAAGCCTACAATGTTACTAAAACATCATCAGCGCTTGTTCCGCTGGAAAAGAATGAAGAATATGCGCTGGTCAAAAAAATCAATGGCAAAACTTATCGCCAGGAATTTTATCGGGGGAGCGGATATCTTTCGCAAAATCAGCGAATTTTACGCATAGGCAAGGACGCTCGGGAGGTAACTTTATTCAGTTCGGATAAGAAGAGCAGAAAACTACCATTCAATTACAAATAGATTGACTATGAGGGGAAAACGTTTTTTTGTATTGGTTTTGTTTTTTACATCATTATTTGGATTTATCGGTTGTAAGAATAAAACCGATTTTGGCGCGCTGGATAAATTTTCCAGGTACAAGCTTGCAGAGGTAAACAGGAATTTAAC
>JBDTVL010000476.1:0-3012 GCA_040007215.1 Flavitalea sp. | reverse complement strand
TTTAGCGCAGGCGGGCCAAGATTGGTTTAATTCATTTTCGTGTTTGCAATTTCCCGTGAAGCGGAAAAACCCTGACTACCGTTTTGGACTTTTAACAGTAAGCGTCACGATCTGAAACCCTGCATTTGATAAAATATAATTTACCGCATTAATTTTTTGGCTTCATAACTCAACACTTCGGCTACTACGTTGTGCAAGGATACTTTCGGGTTCTGGGCGATCATTTCCAGCAGTTGTTTATTCAATTCGGTTCCGGAAACATCCGGAGGCAGGAAAGAAGCGACCTGGTTAACGATATGAATATTCTGTTCCTTCAGGTTCCTCACGGCTTCCCAGGCTTCTGAGGTAACGTACAATTGCTGCGTCACATTATGATCGAATTCGGTGCGTATAGAATGAGTAAGCATAAGCTGCATATCCTTGCCGCCTACGCCGGGCTGGTTGGTTCTGCTGATCAGGTTAGGCAGCGCGATTCTTTCGGTAAGCAGTATGAGCCGTTCATAAGCCTGTAATTGCAGTTGCATAGAATTAGACTGCTGTTCCCTTCCCGATCTTTCCTGCATATCTCTTTGATCTGATCCTTTTTTTACCTTGTTGTTCTCTCTCCAGAATATGTACGCCAGGGTTCCGCCTAACATTAAAGCTATAAGAATCGCCGCAACCATTTGCCATGTATCCATAAGGGAAACTATTTACCAACAAAAGTAGCGAAATAATACAGAGTGCGGGGCCTTGTGCCGCTATAATGAAAACCCGGGGTTTTTTTGTATTTTTGCAGGGTAAAAGGAAGTATATGGAAACAATGATGGAAGCGCCGGTAAGTTTTACCGCTAATGCAGTGAAGGAGTTTAACAGACTGATGCAGGAAGAAGGGTTTGATCAGTCCAAATCGCTCAGGATTGGCGTGAAAGGCGGCGGATGCTCAGGAATGACCTATGTGCTGGGGTTCGATGAAAAACAGGATGCCGATGAGCTCTATGTGCTTGATGGCATTAACTTCATCATGAACCGTTCGCATGGCATTTACCTTATGGGCATGGAGGTCGACTGGCATGGAGGTCTTAATTCAAGAGGCTTTACCTTTACCAATCCTAATGCCAGCAAGACCTGCGGTTGCGGAACCTCTTTTGCGGTATAAACTTTATTAAGTAGTTTCGATAGCAAGGGTATCTTTCCCGTTTAATATTTTATTGACCTCTTCGAGGTCATTTTTATTATTGGCCAGTATGATCAGGTTATCTTCCTGTGCCAGTACGGTTGAGCCATCGGGTTTAATGTATTTATTATTACGTTTGATCATAACGATCGTTGCAGAGGGTGGAAAATGCAGCGCTACTATGGCTTTGCCCGTCATCATACTGTCGCGCGGAATACGAAATTCCAGCATCTCCGATTTTTCGGTATCCACCAGTTCAAGATCATGCGCCGAATATTTCTTTACCTTATCCGGAATAACGAGTTTAAGCCATTTGGCCACCAGTCCGAGGCTGGAACCCTGAATAAGGATGGAACTCACAGAAATAAAAAATACGAGGTTAAAGATCATTCCCGCCTTATCTATGCCCGCCAGCAGGGGATAGGTGGCAAAAACGATGGGAACAGCGCCCCGGAGCCCTACCCAGGAAACAAATATTTTTTCGCGCATTCTCATCTTAAAAAAAGACAGGCTGATAAAAACCGCAACAGGTCTTGCCACAAAGATGAGAAAAAGAGATATCAGCACCCCGAGACCCATTACGGGAGGTATTCTTGAAGGGAAAACCAGCATGCCCAGCGTAAGGAACATAACGATCTGCATCAGCCAGGCCTGGCCATCATAAAACCGTATAAGGCTTTTCTTATGAAGGAAATCACTGTTTCCGAGTACCAGCCCGGCAAGGTAAACGGCAAGAAAGCCATTGCCATGAATAAAGTGCGTAAAAGAAAAGGTCAGGAATATAAAGGCCATCAGCAGAACGGGGTACAGGCCTTCAGTATCGAGCCGGATCCGGTTAATAACATAAGTCATGCATCTTCCCAACAACAGGCCCAGAGCGGCTCCCAATACCATCTCCTTCAGAAAGTTGAAGACGAGTTGCCAGGCATTCATATCGCCCTTGGTGATCAGCGACATAAAACTGATCATGAGTACATAGGCCATAGGATCGTTGCTGCCGCTTTCCAGTTCCAGCGTTGGCCGGAGATTAGCTTTGAGGGCTATATTTTTTGAGCGCAGGATGGAGAATACCGCAGCTGCATCTGTGCAGGAAACAATAGAGCCAAGCATCAGGCCTTCGAGCAGGGTAAAGTCGGTGAGCAGGTGCACAAAAGTTCCGAGCAGCGAAGCGGTGATCAGTACGCCGAGGGTAGACAGAGAAATACCTCTCCATAAGACCGGTTTAATACTTTCCCATTTGGTGTCAAGTCCGCCCGAAAAAAGTATAAAGTTCAGGGCCACTACGCCGAGTACCTGAGCCAGTTTGGGATTGTCAAAATAAATACCGCCGATACCGTCTGATCCGGCAAGCATACCTACTACCAGGAAAAGTATCAGGCTGGGCAGCCCGAAACGGTAGGAGGTTTTGTTGACAATGATACTAATGATCAACATGATCGAACCCACTAACATGATATTTTCGGTAGTAACATTCATGGTTGCAAGGAAGATAGAGGAATAATAAGAACCTGCAAATTAAAAATTTATGCAATAAATTTATGCGATGTACAATATTCAAAATGACTTATTGAAAGCAAGCTTCAACGCTATGGGCGCTGAACTGACCAGCCTTTATTCGAAACAATATGATCTTGATTATCTCTGGAATGGCGATCCCGCTTTTTGGGGAAAACACTCGCCGGTATTGTTTCCGCTTGTCGGCGGATTAAAAGAAAATACCTATTACCTGGATGAAAAGGCGTATACTCTTTCCCGTCATGGTTTTGCGAGAGAAAAAGATTTCAGCGTAAGTTCATCTTCCGCAGAGAGTATCTCCTTTGTGCTGAAGTCCGATGCATCTTCTTTGCTGTCGTATC
>JBDTVL010000475.1:0-3013 GCA_040007215.1 Flavitalea sp. | reverse complement strand
CCCGTATCCGTTATAATGAGCTTCGGCGGCAGATTGGGTTTGTAACGCAGGATACCCAGTTATTTGCCGGAACCATAAAAGAAAATCTTTTATTCGTAAAACCTGAAGCGACCGATGCCGAGATGACGGAAGCGCTGGAGAAAGCATCCTGCATAAACCTTATAACCCGCTCTGGCAAAGGATTACAGACAGTGTTGGGCGAAGGTGGGCTAAAACTTTCCGGTGGAGAAAAGCAACGTATTTCTATAGCGCGAGCCTTGCTCCGTCATCCGCGATTGCTGATATTTGACGAAGCTACTTCCGCGCTTGATTCCTTAACCGAAGAAGATATCACGGCAACGATCAGAAAAATTTCCGAACAGCGAGAACAGATAACCATCCTTATCGCTCATCGCTTGTCAACGATCATGCATGCCGATACTATATATGTTCTGGAAAAAGGGAGGATCGTGGAATCTGGACCACACCAGGAACTCCTGGCAATTAAAGGACTGTATTACGCTATGTGGCGTCAGCAGATCGGCGAAAGAAGGTAGCAATCATTCGGAACGCAAGACGTTCAGCCTGAAAAAGGCGGGCAGATTATATTCCTTTCATTCCTTCCAGCTTCTTTTTCATAGAGAACATCTCATCCCTTAATCGGGCAGCCTCCATAAAATCAAGATCGCGGGCGGCCTTTTCCATTTCCTTTTTGATCTTACCAATAGCTTTTTCCAATTGTGGAATAGTGCCATATTCCGGTTGTTCATCGGCAGCTACCAGGGTATTGATATTACCTTCCTGAACGGCATAAGGGTTTTTGGGATCGTAGCCTTTTATATCCAGTACGGAGGTTTGCGCAAATACCTGTTCCTTACTTTTGATAACGGTTGCCGGCGTGATATTATGCTCAATATTAAAAATGACCTGCTTTTCCCGTCGCCTCTGCGTTTCATCAATAGTTCGCTGCATGCTCACCGTTATAGTATCGGCATAAAAGATCACGAGCCCATCTACATTCCTCGCGGCTCTTCCGGCGGTCTGCGTCAACGAACGTTCATTACGCAGAAACCCTTCCTTATCTGCATCAAGTATAGCCACCAGCGAAACTTCGGGAAGATCAAGTCCTTCTCTCAAAAGGTTTACGCCCACCAGCACATCGATATCTCCCAATCGCAGTTGACGGAGTATCTCCACTCTCTCCAGCGTGTGTACTTCACTGTGAATATATTTCGATTTAATATTTAACCGGTTAAGATACTTATCCATTTCCTCCGCCATTCTCTTCGTGAGCGTAGTTACCAATACCCTGTCTCCCTTCGTAATTCGTTTATCAATTTCATCCAGCAGATCGTCGATCTGGTTAACGCTGGGCCTGATCTCGATAGGAGGATCGAGAAGACCTGTAGGCCTAACCACCTGTTCAATCACCACGCCGCCGGTTTTTTCCAGTTCATAATCGCCGGGTGTTGCCGAAACATAGATCACCTGGTTCAGCATCGATTCAAACTCATGAAAATTCAAAGGCCGGTTATCGAGCGCCGAAGGAAGCCGAAAGCCATAATCCACCAAAATCAGTTTTCTGCTCCGGTCGCCGCCATACATACCGCTCACCTGGGGTATGGTTTGATGACTCTCATCTATCACACATAAAAAATCCTTTGGAAAATAATCCAGCAAACAGAATGGCCGGCTTCCGGCTCTTCGCCTGTCGAAGAATCTGGAATAGTTTTCCACGCCATTGCAGAAACCCAGTTCGCGGATCATCTCCACATCATAATTCACCCTTTCGCTGAGGCGTTGCGCTTCAATAAATTTTCCTTCTCTTTTGAAATAATCTACCTGCGCGCTCATCTCATCCTGTATCTCGGCAAGGATCTGCTGCATCATATCTTTTGGCGCGAGATATAGATTTGCCGGAAATATAGCCGCGTTATCCAGCTTCATGATCCGCTTGCCATTCTGTACGTCGATGCTTTCAATCTCTTCTATTTCATCGCCAAAAAAAGAAATACGATAACCATAATCCAGGTAAGGAAGATTGATATCCACCGTATCGCCCTGTACCCTGAACGTTGCCCTGCCAAAATCGCCCTGGCTCCTGCTGTACAATGAATTCACCAGCCCATGCAGGAAACCCTGTCTGGAGAGTATCTGTCCCCGCTCGATCCTGATAATGCTGTTTTCGTATTCAGAAGGATTTCCGATACCATAAATACAACTTACAGAAGCTACGACAATGATATCTCTTCTGCCACTGAGCAACTGGGCCGTAGCCTGTAAACGAAGTTTATCAAGTTCTTCATTAATAGACTGATCTTTTTCAATATAGGTATCACTGACAGGCATATACGCTTCAGGCTGGTAGTAATCGTAATAACTGACAAAATAGCCCACCGCATTTTCAGGAAAGAATTGCTTGAACTCGCCATATAACTGGGCTACCAGCGTTTTGTTATGCGTCAATACCAGTGTAGGTCGCTGAACCTGCTGAATAACATTGGCGATAGTAAAAGTTTTACCCGAACCCGTTACGCCAAGCAACGTCTGGTAAGGCTCGCCATCAAGAAGACCATTGGTAAGTTGCTCAATAGCCTGCGGCTGATCGCCGGCGGGCTGATAAGAAGTATGTAGCTTGAATGCCATAATAAATGAAAGTAAATTTACGGAACTTAATGCTTTGCTCCCGTTGAATCGATGGTGGAAAGTTTCTGCTGCACAGCGGTGGAATCGACAATATCCTCTTTGTTCTTTACCGCGCGTTTAAAAGGATCCCAGCTTACTTTCAGTTTGCCATCATCGCCGGTGCGCGCCCGTATGCGGACTGTTACCCCGGGCTTCTTTTTGGCATTGTCGGATAAATCCATGTCTGCCTGGCTTTTTAAAAGATTCCGCACTGGCAAACGGATACTCATGTCAGTTCCATTTTTAATATCATATATCCCTTCTACAAACAAATGCAGGGCCGTAGACTTGATCTCCATTTCATTAATGATAAAAGTAGACCCGCTCAGTTGAAGTTTATTTTTAATGT
>JBDTVL010000474.1:0-3031 GCA_040007215.1 Flavitalea sp. | reverse complement strand
AAGAAATGAGAAAGATTCCTGCCTTTGCCTTTTTGTCGATGATCAGCTTTATCCTATCGTGCGGCGGCGTTCCTGAAAATAAGGCTTTCGAGAAAGCGTTAGAGAAAAATGGTTATGTTCCCAAAGAAGAAGTAAAAAAGGAGAGCGGCAAATCTGAAGCACGGAACGAAGAAGTTGTTGAACCGGAAGCACAGAACGAAACAGTTGTTGAACCTGAAGCACGGAACGAAAAAGTTATTGAACCTGCAAAATGGGTAAACGTTACCGACATGGCCGAAAACAGCTTCAGTCTGCTGATGCCGGAGGGATGGACAAATGCAGCATTTTTGCACAGGGTGCAGGAAACGCCCAAATCGCTAGTCACGGCGGTGGCTCCCGATAAAAATACGGTGATCTATTTCGGTGATCCACGCCTGCCTATGTACACATTGCCCAATTCCGAACTTGAGATTTCTTATCGCCAGATGGGATTAAAATATCCTTATCAAACGGGCAATTTTGTTGATGCAGAAACCTACTTCAGTGAATATTTACAAAAACACTTCAGCGGATTGAATGGTTTCCGCATTATTGAAAAATTTGAAAATATTCCATTATTGGAAATACAGGAAAAGCAAAAAAAGCGATTAAACCTGACTATGGAGATGAAAGTATCCACAGTGAGCTACCGTTTTGAATACCAATCGAAGGGCCGCCTGATACACGGTGAATTGGATGGCGCCACGATCGCTATGGGAAATATGTGGTTGCCTGAAGTGGGTGGTTTCTGCACAACAGGCAACCCTAAAGATGTGGCCAGGATGATGTTGAAAATGGCAGATTCGAGAGTGAATAATCCAGCATGGCAGGAAGCACAGAATGAAAAGCACCGCCAGGCAATGGCACAGATCAAACAGAATGAACAACGCAACATGCAGACGATGACACAGCAGCATAACCAAAGGATGAGCGATATTCAAAGGAGCGGCGCTGCACACCAACAGAAAATGGCCGATCTGCAACAGGCAAACGATATACACAATGAACAGTGGGAAAGGAACCAGGCCTCACAAGATATTCAGCATGAAAAATTTCTGAACGTAATTAAAGGAGAACATACGGTAAAGGATTCCGAGGGAAATACGTACCAGGTAGACAACAGCCAGGATAAGTATTTTGTCGATAAACATAATAATACTTATATAAGCGCTGACGCTACAAAAACGCTTGACGACCTTCGTCAGATCAAACACATCAATATTGATAATTTTGAAGAGGTACAGATCATCCGGTAGAAAATATTTATAGATGAGTTTAAAAGGAAAGACTGTAAGAAATTAAAAATATTGATGATACCCACAACTATTTGATGATAATTCTCCCGGCCCCGTTATAAGAATGATATTCTCCATTGTACATTGCATCAGCAGCCACAGGACCCATTTTATAAACACCCGGCGATACTGCCCTGACCGCATAATAATAAACCTGCTTAGCTGAAGTAAGGTCAACGAACAGATTGATACGGTCATCTCGCACATCCAGCGATATTGGCGTTGCCGCATCTTTGATCCAGTCCATACCCGGTATCTCTTTGGTGCGTGGATTCTCTATTTCAAAACCGGCAGGAAGTATATCGGAGACCGCCACATTAAATACATCGCCGCTGAATGATCTTTCCAGCGTCAGTTGAACAATCACCAGGTCATTCTGCCGGAAAACATTCTTATCTATCTTTTTTCCATACCTGTCGAAGAACTGACGTCGCACCTTAATATAATTATCTTCTTCTTTAACGGCTCCGCTGGCGCTAACGCCTTCCGATTCCCAGTAATAATATAATCTTCCCTCGCCTTTAGTGGATAAGCTGATATTGTTTCCTCCAAGCTGCCTGTTGGTAAGCCGAAGATCTTTACCAGTAAAATTCCCGGCAACTTTTCCATTTACTTTTATCTCTGCGGTAACGGTAGAGGCATTCGCCGCCCTGGCCAGTTTGCCCAGCGCCAGGAAACTGAAAGAACATTCCTGCGTGCTGAACCAGGTACGCTGCTTCAGCTTATCGGCCACATGCCGCGCCATTAAAGGGATCTGCGCATTTCCGGGATCCACATCTATCAGTGCATTTAAGGAAATAGCTTCATCACGGATATCAGAATAAAAACTTCCGCCGGTCTGAGGTAGAGACGTTTCGCCGGAAAAAGACGAAGGCAGCAGTTCGCTGAATCTCTTTTTATCGCCGGCAATAGCATAAGCTACGCTTAACAGGTATTTACCGTCAAGGCTCAGCAAACTGCTATTGGCTTTATAATAATTCATAGCAGAAACATTGGGCCTCGCTGCCAGCGCCAGGGTATAAAGACTATACGCCACTTCCTTAGGCGCTATTTTCCTTTTCTGATCGCGGTTATAATAATACAGTATGGTTTCCTTATTACGAAGTTTGTTGTTGATGAAATTGAGTACCCCATTCAACAGGCTCTTGTCCACATCGAATCCTGCTTTCTGCGCTTCCAGTAAAAAATGAGCCGCATAAATAGTCGTCCACCAATGTTCTGTTCCTTCTCCATCCCATAAAGTGATCCCGCCATTATATAACTGCCTCAGTCTTATTTTCCGTATGGCTTCCAGTACATTTTCATTGGCGCTGGAAGCTCCCTGTCCTTTCACCGTCATCTGCCCCGCAAGGTCGCCATAGTATAACTGGGGAAATGCCGCAGAGATGGTCTGCTCGGTGCAACCATAAGGATACTGCACCAGGTATTTTAATTGTTTAGCCAGTTCCAGCGAGGGACTGCGGCTCACGACCAGTTTATACCCGGCGGTAGAGGCAATAAAATCACTAACGGGAATAGATACCTGCTGCGTGGAAGCGCCGCTGACCGAACCGCTTCCGGAAAATACCTGCAAAGCAGAAGCGGGACGAACGCCAATAGGCGTTTCTTCGGTAAACTTCTCGCCGAAAGCCTGAACGCTGGCAATAACGCGCGCCGTATCCATGACAGAAGCGGCTACCAGTCCGAATACCGCCCTGGCTTCGCTATTGGGTTCTATA
>JBDTVL010000473.1:0-3034 GCA_040007215.1 Flavitalea sp. | reverse complement strand
CCTTCACGAGAAGAGGAAAGCTGATCCAGGAAATAATAGGCCTGGAGATAATGGCGCGATTCAAGATCGGGCAGCGCCGTAATAGAGGATAATAGTTTAATGGCTTCGGAGGTATCGCCTTTATCCTTTGCGTCTTTTGCATGGCTGAATAATATCCATGGAATGGCAGGATTATTAACCGGCGCCCAATAACTGAATGGCAAATCGCCAAACAGCATATCACGCGGGCTGAGGGTAGTTATTTCTTCTTTTAAATGGGTGGTCATTGTCAGTTTTTTTCACAGGGTGAAAGGGAGATCATATTCTTTAATAACGGACTTATCATTACTGCGCACTTTCACTTCAATTTTGGCTTTCAGTTTTTCCCCGGTTACGAGGAAATGCCTGATATAAGTATCTTCATAAGCTGTCCAGGAAGCTTCTTCGACAAAAAATTCATTTTTGCCGGCTTTCTTTGCGGCATAGGCCCAGCGCGCTACATGTAATGGTTCATAATTAACAATATGGCCTGCGCACACAACCTGTATGCCTGCCAGCGAGTCATTACCCATTTCTGTATTTTGGTAAACGACTACCCTGATCTGGCTATTATCTTCCAGGTCTTTCAACTCCCATTCGTCGATGATGGTTTTAATATTTCCCATGAGACTTTTTAAATTTAGGAAAGAATAAATTGTTTAGCGATAAGACGATAATTCTGCTGATGCTGTTTTACGAGGATGGTTTCTCTTATTACAGTAGCGGGCTCAAGGGGCTCATACTCCTCTTTCGGAATAAAAACGGATATATATAACCGGTAGCCAAACAATAAGATCCTGCCATGAATAGCTGCGATTCCGGCTTTAAATAATGATGGTGTTGTTTTCATAATTAAAAGATTAAAATATTTTGATGCGCAAATATGTAACGGAACCGACACTATGCATAATTAAATAAGGCGAATGGTAGTTCCGGCCCAGCGAAACGTATTAAACCGGCGCCGAAACATTTCAGGGCTGGTCAATAAGGGCTGATCTGCCAGCATGATTCATTTCCAGCTCACTTTAGTCGTTTCCAGGCATGCTTTAAACGGGGTTTACCCCCACTCGGCCAATATCGTTTGGCGGCCTAGCCTGAGTTTCGCACTTTTGTCCTAAATAATCATCATGAAAATAATCATACTCCCTGGCCTCTGCATACTGATGGCGCTTATTTCCTTCAAACCCATGGAACCGCTTCAAAAAGTGAAAGACTATCTTACTATTCCCGGGCCGATCGATTTTAATAAGCTGAAATATCATCTCTCCTGGAGTTCACATCCCAGCGCTACCTATTATAAGCAGGAATATATTCCTGAAAATGAAAATGCAGACAAATTCACTAAAATGATGATGATCGAAGCCGTTACCGGCAATTTTTCCCTGCAGGATGTGGTGAAGGCTAAAATGGCCGAGCTTGAGGCCAGGAAAAAGAATGATCCATTAGCCAATTACCAAATTATAAAAAATACTAAAGCCGGCGAATTCCTGTTAGACTTCGTGATCAGCCAGTCTGGTATTAAAGAAGATATTGTGGAATGGAATGCATACCGGTATACTATTCTAAAGGAGAAGTCGGGAAAGAAAGGGATACTTCTGCTGGCTTGCAGTAAACGGGCTTATGGAGCCGCAACAACCGATTTTTTAACCTCATTGAAAAAAGACAGACCAGGCGACATCAAAGCTATTACCACTTACCCCGTGCCTGTTGTCCACTTAATCAAATAAATACACTGCTATCAACCTTCCTATATTGCATCCGCCTTTAAACATAACAGGAATGACCCAGCGTCAGGTACTAGTGGTACAAAAATCATGGAAAATATTCCGGCTTATCAGCCCGGATATAGTGGGAGACGTATTTTACAGTAAACTATTCCTCGAAATGCCCTCCCTGAAAAAAATGTTCAGGAACCCTATGGAAGAGCAGCACAAAAAGCTGATCGATATGCTGAGCATGATCGTAGGGCGCCTGCATCATATAGATGATCTCGCTAACGAGATACAGGAACTGGGCAAACGCCATGCAGGTTATGGCGTAAAACCTTCGCATTACAAACTGGTAGGAGCCACGCTGATATGGACTTTGCAGCAGGGGATTGGCCAGGAATGGAATGATGAAATACAGGATGCCTGGGAAACTTGTTACGAAACCATATCCGAAGCTATGATAGCCTCCTCAGCAGATTAATCATTCCGTCAATTTCTTTATTACTTCCAGATTTGTGAATTTCAGTTATCATATATTACGCAACCGGTTAATACCTCTCGCATTACTGATATTGCTGAATATGGCAGTGTTCGCTCAACCCCCCTCACTGAATTTTCATCATCTTACAACCTCCGAAGGCCTTAGCGATCCGGCGGTAAAGTGTATTACCCAGGATAAATATGGCTACATATGGCTTGGCACGCAAACCGGCCTGAACCGATTTAATGGTTATGATGTAAAAATATTTCAGCATAAAAACAAAGACAGCTTTTCTCTGGACAACAATAATGTAATATCCTTGTTCGCTGATATAGACGGCGACATTTGGATTGGACTTCCCCTGGGCTTGTCCCGTTACGATTACCGTACCGGTCATTTTGTTGTGCAGCGATCAAGCGCTGGGTATGTTGCCATTAAAATGTTACAGGCCGATAAGAATAACATTTACGTGGGCACCATCAAGGGATTAGCCTTGCTCAACAAATCTTCCGGGTCACTTACCTTTTTACATACGCTGATCAAAGATGAAAGCAGGGCCTTATTAAGGCAACCCGTTAATGACTTTTGCATCGGCCACGAAGGAACAGTTTATATAACCACTGATACCGGGCTCGTGGTGTACGACCCGGCAAAAATCACTGCCCGGAAAATAATACTGGGGCCGGTAAAAAATAATTCGGTCAATAGAATTGTATTAGACAAAAGCAACCTTTGGATCAGCTATGAAGAAAATTCCATGCTGTTAAAAACTGATACTGGCTTTAAGGTCTATAATATCTACCGACAATTTAAAAACGATCAAAAT
>JBDTVL010000472.1:0-3036 GCA_040007215.1 Flavitalea sp. | reverse complement strand
CGAGCTTGCCGAGCAATTTCGGCAGCATGCTGATGGGTAGCCACAGGCCGGACAAATAGTGATATCGCCGATCTTATCTTTTCTTTTGTACAGCTCCTTATAAGAATTCTGAAAATGACGTTGCAGACCCACAACCACGTTCAGTTTTTTCTGCTTGGCAATGATCGCTGCATCCAAAACTCTTTTGATGCCTGCAGGATCAGTGGCAACAGGCTTTTCCATGAAGATGTGCTTATTCTGTTTTACGGCTTCTTCGAAATGAATGGGCCTGAATCCCGGAGGGGTGGCCAGTATTACTACATCGGCCAGCGCGATGGCTTTCAGGTAACCGTCGAAACCGGTGAACTTGTGTTCTTCCGGAACGTCTACTTTATTTTTTACATTGCCGGATACGCCTGCCGAATCAGAAAGATCATCTACGGTGATGGCCTTGTAACATTCGTCCAGCCTGTCGCGGAAGGCATCTGCCATCGCTACCAGTTTAACATTCTGCTTGGTCAGCAAAGCCTGTGTACAGGCGCCTGTGCCTCTTCCTCCGCACCCAACCAATGCAATCTTGATAACGTCATCGGAGCCGGAGAAATAATTTGACCTGGACAATAGGGGAGCCGCAATAAGACCTCCCGCAAGTAAAGAGGATTGTTTTACGAACTCTCTCCTCGAATTCCCGTTAGATGTGTTCATGTTATACCGTTTATTTGTTTATTTATAGTTTGAGATATTTATCAAAGAAAGCGTCAATTTCCGCACTCGTCGGTTGACTAACGGGACGCACTACCCGAAATCCTAACGCTGCCGCATCTGTCAGCCACCATTTGCTCTTAGGCACCTGCGGATCTCTTTTGTTCCAGCTCCTGTCCGATTTAAAACGGGCCCCGCTTCTCATCATTCCCGCGCTGGTGGAATATCCGCCCCCTCTTACCGATTTCGGATAACGGGCCCCCGGTTCTGTCATAGGGTCCTTAGCCTGGTCGGCAATCGATTCGTAATAGGTTTCGCTGTATTGGTCCAGCGTCCATTCGGCAACATTGCCCAGCATATCATATAATCCCCATGCATTCGGTTTTTTCTCACCGGTTCTATGGTATTTATTACCGCTGTTGCCGGCATGCCAGGCATAATTATCAAGTTGCGTGGAATCATTTCCAAAAGGATAAGCCGTTGTTGTTCCCGCCCTGCACGCATATTCCCATTCCGCTTCTGTGGGAAGCCTGTAAAAGATACCTGTTTTTTTGTAAAGCCACCTGCAATACATTAAAGCCGTACGTTGCGACATGCTATTAGTGGGAAATCCGCCCTGTTTGCCCATTCCCCAGCTCAGGTCAATATATTGCGTAGTTGGCCTGGTTACGGCATCCACATCCGAATTCCGCGCAAAGCTGTCGTCATTAAAGAACAGCAGGAACTCATCATGGGTTACTTCGTTGGCGCCCATCCAGAAAGCGGAAATATTGATGGTGCGCTGCGGCCCCTCATCAACGGCGCGACCTTTCTCTGTAGCCGGTGTTCCCGCCAGGAAAGCGCCTGCAGGTATGGGTGTAAGCTTAAATTTAATAGCGCTGCCGGGAATAAGCTGTTCATAAGGTTCAGCGGGCTGATTGGCCGGATCCTGTGCTTGCATGACCGAATAATAGCAGAGCGCAGCCAATAAAATACTTGTTTTCTTCACGCGATGATTTTTTCTATGCCTTTTTCTGTTGATTCTTTTATCAGTTGTTTTCTTCAATCGCCTCATCTACTGCATTGGCCAGGATAACTGAAGTGACTTTCTTCAGCGGGTTCCTGTTGTTCTCGGCATATACGGCGCGCTTCTCGATAATATCGAGGCACGCATAGATGGCTGCAATAAAAGAAGCATTGTCGGCTTTATTCTTTCCGGCAATATCAAAGGCGGTTCCATGATCGGGGGAAGTTCTTACGCCCGGTAAACCTGCTGTGAAATTGACGCCGTCGCTTAGCGCCAGCGATTTAAAAGGGATCAGGCCCTGGTCGTGGTACATGGCCAGGACCGCATCGAATTTTTCAAACTGCCTGCGGGCAAAAAAAGCGTCGGCGCTAAATGGCCCCATGACCAGGCAATGATGTTTCGCTTCCTTGATAGCCGGCTTAATAATTGTCTCTTCTTCATTACCAATAAGTCCTTCATCGCCGGCATGCGGGTTAAGGCCCAACACGGCAATCTTGGGTTTATCGATCCCGAAATCCCTGATCAGCGAAGAATAAATGATCTTTAGTTTAGACAGGATGTTTTCCCTGGTTATCTTTTTGGCTATCTCGGAAACAGGCAGGTGCTCGGTAACCAGGCCCACCCGGAAATCGCCGGCCGCCATCAGCATCACTACATCATTAACGCCATACAGATGTTTGAGATAAGGTGTATGACCGGTAAAATTGAATTCAGCCGACTGCGTATTGCTTTTATGAATAGGCGCCGTTACCAGCCCCTGTATCTTGTTCTCCTTTAATGCCTGCCCTGCCGCCAGCAAAGAGAGAACCGCATATTTGCCGCCCGTTTCGGTGAGTTGTCCGGGTTGTATGGATACCTCATCCTCCCACACATTCAGCATATTCACCTGCCGGTGATTGATCCGGGTAAGGTCTTTAATATTCTGATAGTTGAAAGGAACCTCCTGGGCGCCGCCCTTGCGATAAAAATTAAAGACTTTATTAGAAGCAAAGATCACCGGAGTGCAGTGATCAAGGATCCGGGTGTCGGAAAATGTTTTAATGATCAGCTCGGGTCCGATACCGTTCAGATCTCCGATTGTAACACCTATAACTGGCTTATTATTAAGTTGGCTCATGTTTTATTTTACGGCTTTAAAATTACAATAAAATAGGTAATGAAGGCTAAGCCGTATTTTTGCGCAGTTTATGTACACTTTAAAGAAATCATTAGGGCAGCATTTTTTAAAAGATGAAGCCATTTGCCGCAGGATCGTGGAAATACTAAAGGAAAACCCCCACGACCGGCTGGTAGAAGTGGGTCCCGGCGGCGGAGCCCTGACCAAATACCTCGTAAAATTGCCGGGTACC
>JBDTVL010000471.1:0-3050 GCA_040007215.1 Flavitalea sp. | reverse complement strand
AATCTCGATTCCGCTCAGGCAGCCAGCGATACCGGCTATGTAAGAAAAAAACTAAGACAGTTCATGTCGCAGAACGATCCAATAGAATGGGTCAATCCCTCCAACATTTCAGAAAAAAATCTTTACTATTATGGCGATACGCCGCTGCTGAACCAGGTTCGATATTATCCCCTCATACAATTGTTTATCATCGGACTTTTTATAACCATCACGCTGATAACGCTCACTACCAGCTTCCGCTCCACGCAGAACCAGGTTTGGGCGGGCATGGCCAAAGAAGCGGCCCACCAACTGGGAACCCCGTTGAGTTCTATGCAGGGATGGGTGGAAATGCTTAAAGACGCCGAAGGCAATGAGATGATCGCCACAGAAATGGAAAAAGATGTGAACAGGCTGAAACTGGTATCTGACCGTTTTGGAAAAATAGGCAGCATACCCCAGCTCGAGAAAGGGAATATCACCCTGCAGGTTCAGAGTATGGTGGACTATATTAAAAAAAGAGCGCCCGGAAAGATCGCTTTTATCATGGATACGCCCGGGCAGGATATCTATGCCAATATATCCGCTCCCCTGTTCGACTGGGTCATTGAAAACCTGCTGAAGAATGCGCTGGATGCTATGGAAGGAAAAGGAACCATTACGGCGATGATCCGTGAAAGCCAGTCGGAAATTTATATTGATATCTCCGATACTGGCAAAGGAATTTCCAAAGCCCATCTTCCGCAGGTCTTTAAACCCGGTTTTACTACCAAAAAAAGAGGCTGGGGATTGGGGCTAAGTTTATCGAAACGTATCATTGAACAATACCACAAAGGAGTCTTGTTTGTAAAAAATTCTGAAACCGGCAAGGGAACGACTTTCCGGATAGCGCTTAAAAAATAAAAACCTTCATCATACACATCATCAATCACTATCCCGGGCTGGCATTGCATCATTTTGAGGGTTCGCCCAAGGCTGCAAAGGCTACGCCTGCGTCTCCTTAACTTATGCGCCTTTGGGTGAAAAATATTATCTAAATGATACGTTCCCAACATCCGTTTCAACGCACGGCTGGCGCTTTCGTCCTATCTTTGAGGACTAAAGAAAGTTATTTTGCATGAATGACTTTATCGCCGCCAGGTCGCAGATGGCGCTTTCTCTTGCGTTTCATATCATTTTCTCCTGCATCGGTATGGTGATGCCATTTTTTATGGCTATTTCGCATTACCTCTGGCTTAAAACAAATAATGTAACCTATCGGAATATCACCAAAGCATGGAGTAAGGGAGTAGCCATTTTTTTTGCAACCGGCGCCGTGTCAGGAACAGTACTGTCCTTTGAACTCGGATTGCTATGGCCAGGCTTTATGAAACATGCAGGCCCGATATTCGGAATGCCTTTTTCACTGGAAGGAACGGCTTTTTTCATTGAAGCCATTGCGCTTGGTTTTTTCCTCTACGGATGGAACCGGTTCAACCCATGGTTTCACTGGTTCACCGGCGTTATTGTCGGTATCAGCGGTCTGGCATCGGGCATACTGGTGGTTTCGGCTAATGCCTGGATGAACAGTCCCGCAGGATTTGATTTTGTGAATGGGGAATACATTAATATAGATCCTATTAAAGCCATGTTCAATGGCGCCTGGTTTTCGCAGGCGCTGCATATGTCTATTGCTGCATTTGCCGCAACAGGTTTTGCCGTTGCCGGCATTCATGCGCTGATGATCCTTAAAGGAAAAAATATTGTTTTTCATAGTAAGGCATTCAGAATTGCTTCCGTATTCGCAGCCGTCGCCGCGCTGCTGCAACCGCTGAGCGGCGATATCTCGGCAAAAGATGTCGCTAAACGTCAGCCGGCAAAACTGGCCGCCATGGAAGCTCATTTCAAAACCCGCAGCGCTGCTCCACTGATCATCGGCGGTATTCCAGATGAAAAAAACAAAACCGTTAAGTATGCCTTTGAAATACCCGGAATGCTCAGCTTCATGGCGCATGGCGATTTCCAGACCGAAGTAACAGGTCTGGACAGCATTCCGGAAAATGAACAACCTCCGGTAGCTATTACCCATTACGCTTTCCAGTTAATGGTATCGATTGGTATGGCCATGCTGGCCCTTTCTCTTCTATATTTTTTCACCTTATGGAAAAAAAGATCATGGCTCTTCAGCAAATGGCTGCTGAAATGTTTTGTAACAGCTACGCCTATGGGCTTTATTGCCGTTGAAGCCGGGTGGACGGTAACAGAAGTAGGAAGGCAACCCTGGATCATTTATGGCGTGATGCGAACTGCCGATGCCGTGACGCCCATGCCGGGTATCATTTATTCCTTTTACCTGTTCACGGCTGTTTATCTTTTACTTTCGGTGATCGTGATATTCATGTTGTACAGGCAGATAAAAATGGTAGATAAATTATACGATCTTCCTTTGGAAACCAAATCAAATTAAGCGATAGTCGATGTTATATGTAGTGGTCTTTTATCTGTGGACGTCCTTACTGCTCTATCTTTTACTGGGAGGGGCAGATTTTGGCGCAGGCATCATCGAACTCTTCACTACCAGAGCCAACCAGCAAAAAACACGCAGCACGATGTATAAAGCCATCGGTCCTATCTGGGAAGCGAACCATATGTGGCTAATCATTAGTATTGTTATTCTTTTTGTAGGCTTCCCGGCAATCTATACCACTATGTCCGTTCACCTGCATATTCCCCTTGTGGTCATGCTGCTGGGTATTATTGCACGTGGTACGGCATTCACCTTCCGTCATTATGATGCGGTAATAGATGATATGCAACATATCTACAACCGGGTTTTTGAATACTCGAGTTTTATAACGCCATTATTCCTGGGCATCATTGCCGGCAGTTCCGTGTCCGGATATATAGATCCGCAGGCGCATGATTTCGTATCGGCCTATATCCTGAGTTGGTTGCACGGATTTCCTGTTGCCGTAGGTTTGTTCACCGTGGCTATCTGCGCTTTCCTGGCATCGATATATCTTATTGGCGAAACAAAAAATGATACCGACAGGAGAAGATTTATTATTAAAGCAGGCAGCTCAACTATTGCA
>JBDTVL010000470.1:0-3050 GCA_040007215.1 Flavitalea sp. | reverse complement strand
ATGCACTTTGGTTCCGTGATCGTCATGTAACTGCTTCAGGAATTTCAGGTAGGGATTATCGAAAATAGAAGTATAGCTGGTGGTATGGGTATATATATCCTTTAAAAACCAGATGGCATCGTCTACAGAAACCCTGTATTTACCGGCAAAGTTTTTTAACAGGTACACTTCTATTTTTTTAGCGCTGTGTTTTTTCGGATCATCAGCCTGTATAATACTTTTGTATCCGGAAAGAGGGATGGTAGCGGCGCTTATGCCATTTCTATACTTGGCGTTGACCCCGTTTACCATAATATTACTGGTTTGCAGAGCTCTCAACTTTACCAGCGTTTGCAACTGTTCATCCAGCATTATGCCATCGTAACGGTGTAACATATCTCCATCAATCGGGCTCAGAAAGAAAAAATCATTCTTCTGTATCTCGCTTAGAGGCGGCAAAAAAGCCAGTCCCAAAGCCGTAAGAGAGTTATGGCGTATAAATTCCCGTCTTGATTGATGGTTGCTTTCCATGTTTTCCTGATTTACTATTCGAACAATTGACCTGCTTTGCCTGCTTCTTGCTATGATACCACGGGCAGCCATTTCGGATGATCTGCCCCAAGATCTTTATAACCTTTTGTAAGTTCGCGTTTATTTTTCCCATCCGCATCCATGATCCATATTGCCGGCGTTCCGCCCGTTTCCGCCCTGCAGAAAACAACATACTTTCCATCCGGCGACTGGCTGGCGCGAAAATCCCATACGCCATCGCCAGATGGGGTAAGCGGTTGTATGTGTCCACTATTAATATTCATCTGTACTATTTCAACGCCGCCCCTGGATAACTCAGGTTTGAAGTCGCGGTTGAAATGGTCCGTATCTTTTCTTTCGGCCTGGTATTCCAAAGGGACTTTTGAACCAGGTAGCCTTTGCGGAAAAATCACCTGCCCATTCCTGGTCCATGCAGGAAGGTTAGAGCCGCCTCCCCTGGTCGTTGCATTTCCATAGGTAGCGGCAAACCACATAGCCTGTCCGGAGGTAAGCGAGCGGTGTTCCGATGCATCGGCCCTGCTGATACAAACATCAGCCCAGTCGTGACCGGCATCTTTTGTTTCATCACAATCGGCATATAATATCCATTGGCTATCCGGCGACCAGCTTGGTCCGAAATAGAGCCGTCCCGGATTGCCTCTTATCTTCAATCGGTTCTTTCCATCCGTATCGCTGGTGAATACCTGGTACCCATCGGATCCTGCAAGATGAAAAGCTACTTTCCTGGCATCAGGGCTAAGGCTTAATCCATAAGGAACGCCTTCGCCACGCTGGGTAAAAGGCTGTGCATCGCTGCCGTCGGGATTCATGCTGAAAACCTGTGATACGCGGTCTTTCTCTACCTGCACCAGTAATCGGTTGTTCGGAAGTAACAGGGAAGGAATATAGAATACCGACATCCTGTTACGTGTAGCCAATTCCGTTAGCTTCTCCGTTTGCAGGTCAAGGCTCCAGATATGCGTAGGCGTTTGTGTATAATATTCTTCAAAAGGTTTGCCGGGTCCATCCCTGCGTGGTTCCATACTCATCATAACCGCTTTTTTCCCTCCAGGGAAAAAACCTGAAGGTTGCCAGGTTGCCTGCCGGGGCTCATGAAATTCAAAAAACTTCAACCCTGATCCATCTGCATTGATCATCGCCGTTTTACCCTGCGAGGTAAAAAAAATACAGTTATTATCCTTCTTAGGGTAACTAAACCCAAAGCTTGCTGCCAGTGGAAGTATTCCACTCATACCCAGGAACTGACGGCGATTGAATGATTTCATTTTTTATTTTCCTATTTCAATAATGTTGTAAACGCTTACTTTAGGCACACGAATACTGGCTGCTCCATTAGCATAAGAATACTCCAGGCGAATATTACCGGGCTGCAACTGAATGCTTTTAGGCTTCCGCGCCAAATTCACTTTCACCTGTATATTGTTCAACGCATCAATAGATTCGTACACTACTGAATTGGGGTTATCATGCGGTCCTCCTGTATTGATCAGGTGAATATAGAGTTTGCCGTTTTTCGTACTTACCACCTGGTGGATGTTAGTAGGGCCGCTTACTTCCGATAGCAAAACAGGCTGCATCTGCTGCACAATAGTTTTAAGCAATTGGGTAACCAGGTAGTTTTTATGATGACTGTATATCGCTCCCATATCCATATATATTGCTGCAATTTTGCCCTTACCCAGTGTTTGTATGGATGCAAGGGGATATTTTCCATTGAAGCGCCAGTCATTTTCATTCAATTGTACGCCGGTTGACGTGGCTCCATCCTGCAAGGAGACGGGTAAAAAATCTGTTTTTAAATGAAGTATATTTTTACCAAGACCAGCATAAAACGTGGTGTCTTCATGAACCTTATCCGCGAGTTTAATACCCAACTGCGGTTTAAAAGCTACAACAGCTTTAGCGCCTACGATTAGTAGCTTACCTCCATTTTTTACATAATCCAGCAACTGCTGATGAATAGCCGGATCAATATTTTCCCATTCGGGTAATACGAGGAGCGGATATTTTTCCAGTCTTCCCGGCAGATGGTGATCCATCAGTATCTCTACCGGCAAATGATTGTCGAGCAGGGCGCTCATAATGCCTTTCATTGGCTCCAGCGAATGTGCGGAATATAAACCTCCATCCGGAATTCTTTTCCATGCATAGGTGGAATACAGTATTCCGATCTGCGGAACTATTTCTCCTTTATAACAATATTCTTTTCGATCCTGGCAGAACTTAATAATTTCCGCCATCTTATTAAAAAGATAGGGCGCTATTGAGCCATCATGATTTTGCTGCCAGTACGTTTGGAAGCCGCCGCCCATTGCCAGTACTTCCGCTCCTTCCTGTTCCAGTTGGGTTACCGATTTCATGCCCATCAAATCGTCCTGTATCACAAAACCCCACGACATCAGGTCCCAGGGTTTACCCTGCAGCGCCATGCAACGGCTTTCGAATGCTGAACTGTATACGCTGTTTACGCCGGCTACATCGCCCGATAAAAAATCTACCGGCACATCTACTTTTTCAGG
>JBDTVL010000469.1:0-3076 GCA_040007215.1 Flavitalea sp. | reverse complement strand
CTGTTTAAAAAGATCAACGACGATAAAACCGATCAGTCAACCACAGATTAACTTTCCTAATTTGAATTTCCTCTTCGCGTGGCGTTATTTTAAAGCAAAGAAATCGACCAATGCCATTAATATCATTGCCTGGATCAGCATGATTGCCATCGTGCTGATCACAGCAGCATTCATTGTCCTGCTCAGTGTTTTTAATGGCTTCGAAGGCCTCGTAAAATCTTTATACTCCTCCTTTTATTCCGATATACGCATCGCGCCAAAAGAAGGAAAGATCATGAACGTATCGGCCGCGCAACTCAAAAAACTCCGTGGTCTTACTAGCGTTTCCGCTTACTCGCTTATCGTAGAAGAAAAAACGCTGCTCCAGAATGGCGATATCCAAACTATCGTTTACCTGAAAGGCGTAGACGAAAATTTCACCAAAGTAACCGAAGTAAAAGAGAAAACCATCAGGGGAAAATTTGAGCTGGGCAACTCCGAAAAACCCTTTGTAGTGCTCGGAAGCGGCATCGAGAACGCCCTGGGCGTTCAGGCAGACAAAGAAATCTTTCCCCTCACCGCCTACCTCTTCAAGCCAGGTGTTAACATCAATATCGTTGATCCTTACCAGTCTTTTTCGGCAGAAAATATTTCTACTTCGGGCTCTTTTTTTATTCAGCAGGATATCGATAATAAATACGCGGTCACCAATCTCGGCTTTATGAAAAGAATGCTGGGCATGAAACCCGATCAATACAGCAGTATTGAACTGGCCCTGAAGAATAATAACGGAGTATCCTTTGGCAAAAGAGAATTGCAGAAAATCTTCGGCGACAAATATAAAATCGAAAGCCGGTATGAACAGAACAGCAGCCTGTACAGCGTCATGACCCTCGAAAAATGGGTCATTTACGCTATTCTCACGTTAATGATGGTGGTAGCGGCCTTTACCATGATCGGTTCGCTTACCATGCTGGCCCTGGAAAAACAAAAAGATATACAGGTGCTGAAAGCGCTTGGCGCCGACAATTTAAGGATACGAAAAATTTTTTTAACGGAAGGATTGCTGCTGGCAGGAATGGGCGCTATAGCAGGCATAATGCTGGGAATTTTTATTTGCTGGGCCCAGGTAAATTTTAAACTGATCAGTATACAGGGAGGAACTTTCCTGATCGATTATTATCCTGTTAAAATGGCCGGGGCCGATTTTATACTGGTGATGCTAACGGTGATGCTTATAGCTTTTTTTGCCTCCTGGTTCCCTGCTCGAAAAGCGTCCCTGCAACCGATCGAACTAAAAACCTAAAGGGCTTCTTCCTTCACTCCGTCTTCAATCTGCATCGTATATACTTCGGTAGTTTTTTCAAAGGCATCGCGGTATTGTTCCTGGATAGCCGCTGTAAACTTTCCTATGGCGCCGAGCTGAACAAGGTTAATAGTGCATCCGCCGAAACCGCCGCCCATCATCCTGGAACCCTCAACGCCCTCAATTTTCTTTGCGCACTCTACCAAAAAATCCAGTTCCTTACAGCTTACTTCGTATTCATGTCTTAGTCCCTCATGCGTTCTGTACATCAGGCTTCCGAATCCCGCCAGGTTTCCCTGTTTCAATAATTCGCAGCCTTTCAACAGGCGATCCTTTTCCTCCACCACATATTTGCATCGCTGGTAAACAATTTCAGGGATGTCCAATATATGTTTTTCCAGGCGTTCAATAGAAATATCTCTGAGCGAAAGCGCTTCCGGATAATATTTCTTCAGTTTCGCCACGCCTTCCTCGCATTGCTGCCTTCTTACATTATATTCGGAAGCAGCGAGCGTATGTTTTACCATCGAATTCACCAGCACGATTCGATGATCGGGAAAATGAAAAGGAATATATTCATACTCCATACTTCGGCAATCGAGCTTGATAACATGACCCGCCTTGCCATACAAACTGGCGAACTGATCCATGATGCCAACATTAGCGCCAACGAAATGGTGTTCGGTGAGCTGGCCTATCCGCGCAAGCTCCAGCCTGTCGAGGCCGCGGGAAAACAATTCATTCAGCGCAAAACCATATCCCGAACAAAGGGCGGCAGAGGAACTCATTCCTCCACCCACGGGAATATCGCCGTCAAAAACAATATCCACGCCTTCGGAAAAGGCGCCGGTTTTAAGTTGTATATAATAGTTTACGCCGATAAGGTAATTCTTCCACGACTCGTCGGGATCTTTACGATCCAGTGGAAACGAAAATAGTTCCTGGAATTCATTCGACCATACCCTCACCTGCTGCAAGCCATTCTTTGCTATAGCAAAATATATTTTTTTATCAATGGCGCCCGGAAGAACAAACCCATCATTATAATCGGTATGCTCTCCTATAAGATTTACCCTGCCCGGAGCGGTAACCAGCATCGGTTCTCTGTGAAAGCGGTCTGCAAACTGCTGGCGTATTTTTCTGATCATCATCACAAACTTATAAAAATTAACTTATCCGCTAAACTACAACAATAAAAGAGTCAGGAAATGCAATATCGTACGAAAGCTTACTGTTGAACCCTTCAACGGTATCCGCGAAATCAACTAACTTTCCTGAAAATTCAGGTATGATTATTTTGCGGTATGTGTTTCTCAGTATGATGGTCTTTTTTTTCGCGGGTTGTTATGAAGTTACTGAAGAGATCGTGATCAGCGACAACGGAAGCGGAACCTACCTGACGAAAATGGATATGAGCGCCCTGCTGGAAATGATGCAGACTATGGCCGGTGAAGATGAACTCACCAAAGGCGGGCTGGACAAAGCCATCGATACCACTATACAGATGCAGTCAGTAATAGATTCTGCTAAAGATATGCCCGCAGCTCAGAAAGAATTATTCCAGGAAGGAACCATGAAACTGAAGATGAATATCAAAGAAAAGATATTTAATGCCAATATCTTTTTCCCTTTCCGCAATGCCGATCAGCTTCAGCTATTGATGTCGGGTACAGGCACTGGCGGACTGGCGGATGTTTTTAAGAAAGTGTATAGCAGCGATAGCGCCCATGCGGCATCTTCATCTTCTTCCTCAGACCAGGGACTGGATCAGATCAATAATATATTCGATAT
>JBDTVL010000468.1:0-3077 GCA_040007215.1 Flavitalea sp. | reverse complement strand
TCATTCAGCATTTTCCAGGTGGCGAACAGCAAAATAATCAGTGCAATGCCGATTGCAGCCCACAACAAAACGCTATGCTTCTTTTGCTTGTATTCAGTTTGGTCTGCAGGTTGTTTTATATTCTGAATTTCACTGATGGATAATGTTTTGATCGCTTTGCCTATACTATCGGCAAAAAAGGTAAGATCATAGCGAGGCGCTTTCAGCGTTGAATCTCCATAGAAAAATTCATAATGACGGCCTGCTTCCAGGTAGGCCACTATGCATTTATTCAACTGAAACCCGTGAATGGATTTGATTTCCAAAGGAGGGTTATCCTGGTTGTCGATACGAAAATGTAATCGGTTTCCTTTAAAGTGTAAGGGCAGGATAACCGGCTGTTGAGAACTTACCGGAAAGGATTCCAGTAATTCTGCTGAGGCTGAATCGCCGCTGAAAAAATGTATGGTGCGTTTGAAAAACCTGGGGCCAGCAATCTCTAATTTTAATTGATCCACCTGGTAATTATCTTTAAAAAAAATATCTCCATAACTCGTATTCGACCTCGTAAACATATTAATTCGCGGATCAGGCAAAGCCTGGTAAGCCCCGTTCTTTCGACGCTGGTCATTGATGCCGGCTTTTAAAATCTTGACCGGAAGTAAATTTCGGCCATTAACGACAATATTATAGAAGCGATAATTTGTTGCAGGCAACTGCACTGTTTGTACAAACTGGGTTTTTTCCTGGTACGACATTTCAAGCGATATGTTCTCTTTGATAATATACCAGCTTGAACTGTCATCGCTGCCGCTGATGGAAACTGTACGGGTAGCGCCTGTATTGCCGATAGTTAAGAACAATTCGCTTACCTCGCTGCCGCCGATATTATTGAGGAGAACATGCGTGAGTGAATCTGCTTCCCGCCGCTGGGCTGTAATAGGAAAATCGATGATATTATTTTCTGTAACAGAAGCGATTTCTGTTTTTACCACATAAGGGATTTGTTTGCCATCATTATCTGTCAGCCGAATATCTGCAAGATCCGGCGCTGATCGGGCAACCGCTTCGGGCGATATCAGGATCTGGTAAAAACCTGATGTATCGGGATCGGTGACCTTTGCCTTATAGGTAAACCGCTGCGAAAAAGCGAAAGCGGCGCAAAAGATCATACAGCTACTTAGCAATAACTTCCTCATCTATAATTATTTTTTTAAGGCGCTGGTACATAAAGGATACGATCAGTAATAGAATTCCAAGGCAGAAGAATGCCGCTATTTTACCGCCAGCAGGAATGTTGACAATGTCATAAGCAAACAGCTTGACCAGCGTAATGGTAAATAATGTTAAGGAAATAATACGCAATGGCCGGAACTTCCGGCGCATGCCCATCCACATAAATCCGAAGGAAGATAATCCCCATAAAATAGGCCAGACTGCTTTGATAAAGACCCGTTGAATACCTGTAAGAGATCCTTCTTCGCCGGAATAAAATAGGGCATTTGCGAGTAAATGTATTTCAGCAGTAACGAAGATAAGCGCAACAATGCAAATCGGCCAGGTGATCCATTCGTTTCGCTCCGTGATCAGCGACCGGTATAAGCGGATCGCCTGAAGCAATAGTATAGCTGCTATACATATGCTCAGCCAATGCGATATAAAATGCCTGTTATATTTATTTTCCGTAAGCATCAGTCTCTGAATATCGAAGCTATAGGCTATCTGAAACAGGTAGATCAGGATCCCGATGATAAGTAATGGGGCAATCATTTTCCTGCTATGATTCAGGAAAGAGATCCTGGAGCCGATATTCAGGATTGCGGTTATAAAGACCAGGGTATATAATATCAGGTAAAGACCCCCGATATTGGCGCCTGGATAGTGTTGCCCAAACTGGTAATCGATCTCAAAATAACCGCCGCAATACAATAAAAAGAGACCTGTAATACGAAATACTGTTTTTCGAGGAATTAACCATGAAAATGAGCCTTTGGCTTCTGCAAAATCTTTGCTGCGCAATATAAAAAGAAGATAGGAGGAGATAGCTCCAGACATCATCGTCAGAAAACCCCTGTTAAATACTACTGGCAGTTTTCCTGTATTGAAACCATAGGTATCAAACATGTCGATCAGTAAGCTGATCAGCATGGCGACCCATACAATTAATGAAGACGCCTGAATGATCCTGATATGGGATTTTTGAAACAGCCAGTATAACAGAACGGCTTCCGAAGCCCAGAATAAGGTGATATGATTTCCCCTGAGTTGAATAGGCGCTGCGAGTGAAATAAAAGTAAGCGTAATGCCAATGAGTAAATACAGGATATTCGTATCGACCTTGTTTTTCCTATGCAGGAAATAGGATATCGACAGGTTAAATACGCCGAGCGCCATGCAGAACATTCCATTGTATTCTTCGGCGCCCATGGCATTAAGGCAATACAATCCTGCGCTGAAATAGAAAAAAGTATTTGAGAGTAATATTCCAAAATCTGACGCTATAAATTTTTTCTTCTCTTTAATATTATGAATAATATTTATCGCAAAGAACATCAGGTAAAAGATGGTGGAGAATACAAATCCGTTCCTGTAAACGATTGCCGAAACTTTATCATTTAATAAGAAAAGCCATGAGCCTAATAATATTGAGGTGAATATAAATGCGAGCAGATTAAGCAGGCGCCAGGATTTATTAAGCGCTATGATAAGCAGCCCGGCATTGAGTATGATGAGGTAAATAAAGAGCGCCACATAATTGCCGGTTCCTTTGCTAACCAGGAAAGGAGCAATAAAACCTCCTGTCAATGCGATGATGGCCAGCTCCTGCCGGTCGTACAATATGGAAAGCGCAACTGCAAAGCAGGTGATGATGATCATTATGACAAACGCTACGGTCTGACTGAAAATATGGTACTCATGAAAGGCGAGTGAAATAGTGAAATAGAATACGGCTATGCCGCCGCCAATCAATACAGAAGCAAAAGCTTTATAGGTGTTTCTTAAGAAATGAGCCACTGTTGCCAGTATCGCTCCGCACAGCATTCCTATTGCTACTCTTCCGATCGGGCCTACCCAGTTGCTGTCAATAGCATATTTCA
>JBDTVL010000467.1:0-3078 GCA_040007215.1 Flavitalea sp. | reverse complement strand
AAATTTGGCAGTGAGGTGCCTTTAACGGTAGAGGAACTGATGGAACTTCCTGGCGTGGGCCGGAAAACAGCTAATGTGATCACTTCTGTAGTAGATCATCAGCCTAACCTGGCTGTAGATACGCATGTGTTCCGCGTGGCAGCGCGACTTGGCTTATCGGTAAACGCCAAAACCCCGCTGGCTACCGAAAAACAACTGATCAAATATATCCCCCCCGAACTCGTCTATAAATTCCATCACTGGATCATCTTACATGGCAGATATATCTGCGTTGCGCGAAATCCCAAATGCCAGCAGTGCGGACTGAGAAAAATCTGCAAATTTTACCGCAAAAACAACATGGCCGAAAATACCGATGGCGCTACTTTGTAACGGTTATTAATAATCAACCATAAGTTTGAATACAGGACCATTTGATGGTTAGCAATAGAGCATTTGCTGGTAAGCCTAATGTTTCCTTAAAATAAAAGAGAACTGTAGCGCGACCGAAACCAGCGAAAGCCTACATTAAAAATCGTGGTATGCATTCCTGGTAGTCGAAAAGTGTGGCCGATGGGACCAGATATTTTCGATACTACGGCCAGTCTGTTTCCGCAGCATTGGGCAAAGAGAAATGAAAGGCTCCATTTGAAAACGTATAATCATTAATCCGCCTCCTTAACAGAGGTATTTTGTAAATAACTCCATAGCAGCATTGCTGCCTTACAGCGCAAGATCTGTCAGGCTATAAGGCACTGATGGCTTCTGCACATCCGGTAGCGTATAAAAACATTAATATGATAATAAGCATCGGTAAAATAGCGACTGTTTTCCTGTTCGCGAACATGATCCTGTTCAGCGCCATGTCGCAGTATACTGACGATAATACCCGATGGCAATGGTCCACAGGTATAGCCGCCGGTGGAATGAACTGCCTCACCGACCTGGGCGGAACCAGCGGGGCAGGGAAAAGTTTTATCAAAGACCTGAATTATACAAACACAAAACCCTGTATCAGTTTTTCTGCGCAGGCCATATATGACCATCGGTTCAGTTTGCGGTTTCAGGTATTGGCGGGATCGCTGACCGCTTATGACAGCATCCTGGGCGCCGATGATCATTCGGTTGCCCGGCAGCGTTATAACCGCAACCTGCATTTCAGAACCGCTATCGCTGAAGCGACGATCATGGCGCAATATTTTTTGGGAAGACTGGGTATTGGAAGCCTTAAAGCGGCACGATTAAAATCCGACCTGACGGTGGAAGAAGGCGGTAAAATAGTAGAACCCTATTTAGCCGCCGGAGCGGGATTTTATCATTTTAACCCCCGTGCGCTGATCGGTGGCGGCTGGGTATCGTTAAGAGAATGGCGAACGGAGGGCCAGGGATTTAAAGAATACCCTCAACGCAAACCCTATGTCTTGTTCCAGCTCAACCTTCCGTTAGGAGCAGGGATCAGGTATCATTTTTCTCCACTGATGCAGGCCTGTATGGAAATAGGGTATCGGGTACTATTAACCGACTATCTCGATGATACCAGCGCTGGTTATGCCGATCCTGGCGCTTATTACCGGAATCTTCCGGCCGATAAAGCATCGATGGCCCTGGGCATTGCCGACCGGCGCAGGGATCGCAGCCCGGCGTTAACTGCAGAACAGTCACGTGGCGACCCTTCCGATAGGGACGCTTATTTTATGTTTACGGTAGGCATGACCGTTAGCTGGTAATAGGCCGTCATCATTTGGCCAGGGTATGAAAATAAACCGTATTGAAATTACCGCTGATGGTTTCACCCTGGGCATCGCTGATGCTTACAGGTAGCATATAATTTTTGGTAATATCTATTTTTGAAGGATAAAAATAAACATGTAAAGTATCCAGGCGCTGGCCTGCGGCAATATTTCCCGCAGTGACCGGAAAAGAATAAGCCGAATCCGGAAGCAGATCGTATTGAACTGTATTTCCCGAATTGTAGGCTGTGCGCAGCGCGTCATTTATACTCATGCTGATCGTTAATGATTTATTCAAAGGGCTGGGAGAAGCGATATTGAGCACCACGATGGCGCTGTCTATATCTTCCATGGAATCGAATTCCAGTTCGGCTCCATTAAAATTTTCGAGCCCTCCGCCATTTACCGGTAGCACTTCAATGATAGTACCCACTGTGGTAAAATCAACTGCTGCGTCATCTTTTAAACAGCCGGCCAACAGAAACAGGATAAGACCAAGCAGGGGAAAATATAATTTTTTCATACTGTTTTAATTTTCAAGGTGGCAACTATACCCATTTACACACAATATTGAAAATGGAAAAATCCCATTCAAAGAGTGCTAACCCTTCGGATGGGATTTGAACCCACGACCTACGGTTTAGCAAACCGTCGCTCTATCCGCTGAGAGCTACCGGATTATTATAGTAATCGAGTTTAGAATATTATTTTTTAGTATCATTCGTGTTTTTGCTTTTATCATTGGCATTTTTAGCGGCCGCCTTTATAACATCTAAGAATGTGCCAGTTACAGCCAGTTTAGCATTGTACTGCTTAGGGCGCTTCGGTTTATCTTTTTTCTTTGCTGCTTTTGCCATAGTTTCAAAGTTATTTAATTTACCTATATTTGTATACGCAAAACAACCCCAACTTTCCTCTTACGCCTAATGAGAGACCTCTCATGAGAAGGCAGGAAAGCCAGGTTAAGGAGTGGATACGGTTTCACCCCACATTGTTTTGGTAATAAAGAGCAGGCACTCCGAATACCCGCCCTGTTGGCTCGAACCGCAACGAACGAACTCAACTATTTACAGCCGCTTTTTAGCGGCTTTTTTATTTTAGCGCGTCAACAAATTTTGAAATTCTGTCTAAGTCTTCCGATGTATAATCTTCAGGTATCCATAAGTGCGCTTTCTCCTTCGTGCTTTTTAATGGTATAACTATATCCATCATTCCGGGTGTCGCTTCTTGTCTTGGCTTTGCAGCTTCTGGTTTGCTTAGTTCTATTGGTAGCTCCTGCGACCCATTCGATGTGGCCTTTTCAGATGGCTTCTGTCCAGAAGAAGGGTTTGACTTCATTCCAGATAACAATACATTCCGGCTGTCTAAA
>JBDTVL010000466.1:0-3078 GCA_040007215.1 Flavitalea sp. | reverse complement strand
TGGGCGCCTGCGCCTCTAGCGGTGGTATATTCGATTCCTACAGCGTATTGCAGGGCATCGACCAGATCATACCGGTAGATGTATATGTGCCGGGTTGCCCTCCCCGACCGGAAGCGGTGATAGATGGTATCATTAAAGTGCAGGACCTGGTAGGAAAAGAAAGCCTGAGAAGAAGGAATGGAGATAGATACAAAGAACTGATGGAAAGTTATGGCATACAGTAAGCAGAAATGCAAAAGATGAACGCTATTCTTTTGCATTTTTAGTTAATAGCAGCATTCAACAAGCAAGAAATTAAGATAGATAATGGCCCTAACGAATGAAAGAATTAAGGAAAGGCTGACAGAAAAGTTTGGAGAGAGCATGAGTGGCTTTACCGAACCTTATGGTATGCTTACCTTTGAGGCGCCCAGGGATATGAACCTGAAGGTAATGCAGTTCCTGTTTGAAGAGGATGAGCTGAAATTCCGTTTCCTCACCGATCTGCAGGCTGTACATTATCCTAATGATAAAGGCAGGGAACTGGCGGTTGTTTATCACCTGCACAACCTGCACGACAATGTGCGTATTCGTTTTAAGATATTTACGTCCACGGCACAGCCGGATGCGTTTACCGCTACCAAACTTTTTGAAGCGGCTAACTGGATGGAAAGAGAAACATATGATTTTTATGGGGTGAACTTTTTAGGTCATCCCAATTTGAAGAGGATCCTTAACGTGGATGAAATGGATTATTTCCCCATGCGCAAAGAGTTTCCTCTGGAAGAACAGACCAGGATCGATAAAGATGATGAAATGTTTGGAAGGGATTAATTAATTAAACAAGAGGGCGTTCATGTCTGACCATCACATAAACTTACCAGACGGTTCCATTGAAAAGCAAACCACTACGCTGAACCTGGGGCCTACGCACCCGGCAACGCACGGCGTTTTTCAGAATATACTGGAGCTAGACGGAGAAAGGATCGTTTCTGCCAATCAAACCATCGGCTATATTCATCGCGCCTTTGAAAAGATCGCGGAAAGAAGACCTTTATACCAGATCACCACGCTTACCGACAGGTTGAACTACTGCTCATCACCCATCAACAATATGGGATGGCATCTTACCTGTGAGAAATTACTGGGCGTGAAAACGCCCAAGCGCGTGGATTACCTGCGCGTGATCATTATGGAGCTGGCCCGGATTTCCGATCACCTGATCTGTAATTCTATCGTGGGCGTTGATGCCGGCGCCTATACAGGGTTCCTCTATGTAATGCAATACCGCGAACTGATCTATGAAATATATGAAGAGGTTTGCGGATCAAGACTGACCACCAACATAGGCCGTATAGGCGGATTTGAAAGGAATTTCACGCCTAAAGCATTTGAAAAGCTGGAGAAATTCCTGAAGGAATATCCTGCGGTACTTAACGAGTTCAATAATTTATTCAAGCGTAACCGCATCTTCATGGAACGTACCATGGGCGTTGGCGCCATCAGCTCCGACCGGGCGCTGAACTATGGTTTCACGGGCCCTAACCTTCGCGCCGCCGGCGTGGACTATGATGTAAGGGTGCATACGCCTTACAGCAGTTATGAAGATTTTACTTTCACCGTTCCAGTAGGAACAACAGGCGATTGTTACGACAGGTTCCTGGTGCGCGACCAGGAAATGTGGCAGTCGCTCAGCATCATCGAGCAGGCTTACCGCAAGGTGCAGGAATTCAAAGGCGCCGAATCGGAAGTGTATCATGCCGATACCCCTGAATATTATTTACCGGATAAGAAGGATGTATATACGAAAATGGAAGCGCTGATCTGGCATTTCAAGATCGTGATGGGCGAAATAGATATTCCGCCGGGAGAAGTATATATGAGCGTGGAAGGCGGTAATGGCGAACTGGGATTCTACCTGATCAGCGATGGCGGCAGAACGCCGTACAGGCTGCATTTCAGGCGTCCCTGTTTTGTATACTACCAGGCTTATGAAGAGCTGGTAAAGGGCAGCATGCTCAGTGATGCTATCATTACAATGAGCAGCCTGAACCTGATTGCCGGAGAAATGGATAGCTGAGAATCATTATAAATTTTTACTTTCTATGGCCGCATTTTCAGAAGATAAATTAAAAGAGGTTCAGCGGATCATCGACCGCTTTCCTGCCGGTAAGCATAAAAGCGCTTTGCTTCCTTTGCTGCATCTGGCCCAGGAAGAGTTTGGAGGATGGCTGGATGTTAGCGCCATGGATTATGTGGCTTCCTTACTGAATATTGAACCGATAGAAGTATATGAAGTGGCTACTTTTTATTCAATGTACAATACCAAACCGGTAGGCCGCCATATTTTCGAAGTGTGCCAGACCGGTCCCTGTATGCTGAATGGCAGCGACCAGATCATCGATTATATCAAACAGCGGTTACAGATCAACGTTGGAGAAACCACGAACGATGGATTATTCACCCTGAAAACCGTGGAGTGCCTCGGCGCCTGCGGTTATGCCCCTATGATGCAGTTGGGAAAAACATTCCGCGAACACCTGACCAAAGAAAAAATAGACCAGATCATAGCGGAGTGCCAGGCAAATGCAGCGAGAAATAACTGATGATATTGTTTACTTGAAGTAAACCTTTAAGAATGGGAAAAAAAGTATTGATTGATAAGGTGGGTATTGAAGGCATTCGTTTTTACGATGTATATCGCAAAAATGGCGGTTATGCATCCGTAGAAAAAGCCTTTAAGATGGCCCCGGCAGATATCGTGGAAGAAGTGAAAAAGAGCGGACTCCGCGGAAGGGGTGGCGCAGGTTTCCCTACCGGTATGAAATGGAGCTTCCTGGCCAAGCCGGAAGGCATTCCCCGTTACCTCGTCTGCAATGCCGATGAATCGGAACCGGGAACTTTCAAGGACCGTTACCTGATGGAATTCCTGCCGCATTTACTGATCGAAGGACTGATCGTTTCTTCCTTCGCATTAGGCTCCGGAAGAACATACATTTATATACGCGGCGAATACGCCTGGATCGTTGATATTTTAGAACAGGCCATTGAAGAAGCTAAAGCCAATGGCTGGCTCGGGAAAAATATCCTGGGCTCCGG
>JBDTVL010000465.1:0-3079 GCA_040007215.1 Flavitalea sp. | reverse complement strand
CATTGAAGCAAAAACCAGGGAAGAAGCTGCATTGACCAGCAAAGTGAATATATCCGGCGATCAGCGTATTCAGCGTTGGGTGGAAGACGCTTCTTATCTGCGTCTGAAGAATATTACAATAGGTTATGTTGTGCCAAAACGCATCACTAATAAATTGAATATTTCCAATATCAGGGCTTTTATTAGCGCCACTAATTTGTTAACTTCAACCAAGTATACCGGTTATGACCCTGAAACCAGCGCATACAATGGAAATGACGCCCAGATCGGCGTAGATTTCAGCAACTATCCGCAGTCTAAGATCATTAATATTGGCCTAAATCTTTCATTCTAAAATAGAGAGCGTATGATACCGAAAAAATTGCATGTTTACTTTTTACTCCTTACAGGGCTTGTGTTTGCAGCCTCATGTAAGAAGTTGGTGGAAAAACCAGCGGGTTTTGTACAACCACAGGATTTTTATACCACCCCTTCGCAGATCGAAGCCACTTTTGCAGCTTCGATGAATAAAGTTTGGGATTATTGGGGCGGTTACGGTTATGGCATGGGAAATTTCATCAATGATGACCAATACGGCGGAGGCGACCTGGTTATTGGTAACAATTATGCCAGCGACCTTTGGGAAGCTCATTATGGCGCATTACTGAACCTGAACAGCGCTATCGGCGCTATGAATAAGGGAAACCTCGGAACCAATGTTTCACAAGAGGAACTTGATCAACTCATGGGCCAGGCAAAATTCCTCAGAGCTTATAACTACTTTATGCTGGTGCGGATGTTTGGTGATCTTCCATTGCTTACGGAAGATTCTGACCCTTCTGTAGAAGTTAGCCGTTCTTCTGTTGCAGATGTATATGCTTTAATAGTGAGTGACTTTACCGAAGCGGCTGCAAAACTTCCACGCAAATGGGATAATTTCCCCGGAAGACCAACCAGTGGGGCGGCAAAGGGGTTACTGGCTAAAGCTTACCTGACCATGGCTACCTATCCTATTAACGATCCAAGCAATTACGCCAAAGCGGCTGATTTTGCCTGGCAGGTGATACAGGAAGCGGATTATTCGCTCGTAACGGATATCAACAACGTTTTTAGCGTAGCCACTAAATATGGCCCTGAAATGATGTGGAGCCTTAATTCTAATTATGCCGATATCAATACTGATCCTCAAATATACCGTCCGGGTATCCTTGATGGATGGGGTGATCAGCGCGTTGAAATTGCATGGGAACAGGCTTACCCTGAAACTCCACGCAAAGAAGCTTTTTTACTTACTGAAGTTGATGGCGTTCATTACCCGGATTGGGCGGATGAACAGAATCCTTATATTAAAAAGTTCATGTATGATAGTGAAGATGATTATAACAATTATTCTTCTGTCATGAATATGCCTATCATTCGTTTTGCCGACGTATTACTTATCTATGCTGAAGCTGAGAATATGGCCAATGGCAGTCCTACTCAGAATGCTGTAGACGCCGTTAACCAGATCATAGACCGGGCTAATGGTTATACTACTATTGCAGCACATCCAAAAGTAACACTTGGAATGTCTAAGGAAGATTTCGATGTAGCCGTTATAGAAGAAAGGAACCAGGAACTTTGTTTTGAGTTTGATCGTTGGTTTGATCTGATCAGGAAACATATCCTTCTGGAAAAAAGTATTCCTTCTATCCAGCAGAATTTTTCTGAGGATGATTATTTGTACCCAATTCCAGACAATGATGTGGAATTAGGTAAACTGACGCAAAATAACGGATATTAGCAGCTAGTCTGCAATATATAATTTCTGATTGCTAATCAATAAATCGGGTGGAATATCACTATTCCACCCGATTTTCTTTTATTACAGGTATATATTTACCGTCTGTATGTTCATTGGCAAAAAGCTGAAAAGGAGTTCGTATCTTAAGCAGGTTTCGGGGATAAAAAGAGTCAAATAAAATCAGTAAACCCACCCTTTTCTAAATATGTCAGTAAAATCAGCAGTTACCGCTGCAGCTCCCATTATCAATCCTTCGCTTCCGGTTCAGCGAATGGCTTCGGTTGATGCTTACCGTGGTTTTGTTATGTTATTAATGATGGCTGAAACGCTTTCTTTTACCCATGTGTCGGAAGCCCTTCCCGGTAATACGTTCTGGAGCTTTTTATCTTTTAACCAGAGCCATGTGGAATGGGTGGGCTGCTCACTGCACGATATGATCCAGCCTTCCTTCTCTTTCCTGGTAGGCGTTGCCGTTCCTTATTCTATTGGCGCCAGGCTTTCAAAAGGCGGAACCTTCGGACCATTATTAAGATCGGCCATGATCCGCTCGCTGATCCTGATCCTGCTTGGCGTATTCCTGCGATCGCAGTTTGCCAAACAAACCAATTTCACTTTCGAGGATACGCTTAGCCAGATAGGCCTTGGATATACCTTTCTTTTTATACTCGGTTTTAAAACGCCCCGTGTTCAACTGATCGCATTTATTACCGTGATTGTAGGTTATTGGGCTGCATTTGCCCTTTATCCCTTACCCGGCGCAGGTTTCGATTATGTAGCAGCCGGCGTTCCTCCCGATTGGGAATTTAACCTGAAAGGTTTTGCCGCCCACTGGAACAAGAATACCAACCTGGCCTGGGCTGTTGATAACTGGTTCTTAAACCTGTTTCCCCGCGAAAAGCCCTTTACACATAATGGCGGAGGATATTCTACGCTTAGCTTTATACCTACACTGGGCACCATGATACTTGGCCTGCTGGCAGGCAATCTCCTGAAAGCTACCAATACCACCGGAAGAGAAAAGATCAAAAAATTCGTGATCATAGGAGCAGGGTTATTAGCGCTGTCGGCACTGTTCCATTTTACAGGCATCAATCCTATAGTAAAACGGATCTGGACGCCGGCCTGGGTACTTTTCAGCGGCGGCATATGTTTTCTTTTCCTTTCTTTCTTTTATTGGGTGATAGATGTTACCAATCATCGTAAATGGGCTTATTTCCTGCTGGTAATCGGAACCAATTCCATTGCAGCTTATGTTATTGCAGATGGCTTTGGAAGATTCATCAGCAGTTCGCTATATACTCACCTGGGCCAGAATTT
>JBDTVL010000464.1:0-3085 GCA_040007215.1 Flavitalea sp. | reverse complement strand
GTGAATTTCCGCTTCGTCCAGTACATGAAGATTTTCCTTGCGGGACAGAATATCGTTAACCCTTCGTTTAACCGACCACCGGATAAAAAAAGGAACCAGCAGCAGGTAAACAGATCCTGTAAATACGAAAACGGAAATATCTACCCATACCAGGTGCGAACGGATGCTTAAAATATACAGCCCTGCCACCACGCCATATAAAAGAAATACTCTGAGAAAATATATGAGCCGGTAAGCTCTTTTTTCCGGATCGGACCAGGCAGTATAATAGTTGTATTGATAATACTCTTCCCTGCTAAGCCTGAATTGTAATAGTACCATTATCGTAAAGCTCAGGAATTATCCCTTTTTCTTCCTGAAGGATTTTTTAGGCGGATTGGCCTTACCTTCTTCAATGATCTTTTTCACTTCTTCCAGCTCCAGTTCGGCGGCTTTTTCCTGTTGTTCCTTAGGGATCTTAAAATTGCGCAACCCCTGTTTGATATATGGACCATAAGGACCCTTCAGTACCTGGATCTTTTCTTTTTCAAAAATCTTTATGGTGCGTTCTTCTTTAGCGGCTCTTTTTTCAATCACTATCGGAATAGCTTCTTCCAGGCTGATGGTATAGGGATCCAGTTCTTTGGCGAGAGAATAAAACTTTTTATCATGAGCTATATAAGGTCCGAAACGGCCAATGCTCACGGAAACGTCGGCTTCTTCAAAAGGTCCCAGTATCCTGGGCAGTTTAAAAAGTTCCATCGCTTCATCATACGTGATCGTTTCAATACTCTGCGTATTCTTGAGCTTGGCAAATTTAGGCTTGTCATTTTCATCGCTGGTATCGCCGATCTGCACCATTGGGCCATATCTTCCCATACGGGTGATGACTTTTTTACCGCTTTGCGCGTCTGTGCCCAGTTCTCTTTCTCCGCTTATCCTTTCTGCATTTTCAATCGTGTTCTCTACATCTTTCTTGAAAGGATTGTAGAAGTCATCGATCATCTTATTCCATTTCATATTTCCCGCCGCTACTTCATCAAATTCCTGTTCTATCCGCGCGGTGAAATTATAATCCATCACATCATTAAAATGCTGTTTCAGGAAATCCGTCACTACCAGTCCAAGATCGGTAGGGAAGAGTTTGGATTTCTCAGCGCCTGTATTTTCCTGCTCTGTTTGTTTTTCTATTTTACCTTCTTTGAGCCTAAGTATGCGGAAATCTCTTTTTACGCCTTCCTTATCTCTTTTTTCAACATACCCTCTTTTAAGAATGGTGGAAATGGTAGGCGCATAAGTTGAAGGACGGCCGATGCCGAGCTCTTCCAGTTTTTTTACCAGCGAGGCTTCGGTATAGCGCGGCAACGCCCTGCTGAAGCGTTCTGTGGCTTTCATTTCGCGAAGAGGCAATTCCTGTTTAACCGTCAGCGGAGGCAACATGCCTTCCTGCTGGTCGCCCTCGGCCATATCCTCTTCATCGCGGTCTTCCATATATACTTTCAGGAACCCGTCAAATTTTAAAACTTCGCCCTGGGCCGTCAGTTCATCTTTATTGGTGGAAATACTGATCTTGGCGGTGGTTCTTTCCAGTTCTGCATCCGACATCTGGCTGGCGATGGTTCTTTTCCAGATTAGCTCGTATAATCTTCTGCAATCAGTGTCTTCCACCGTGGTATTCTGCATATAGGTGGGGCGGATCGCTTCATGGGCTTCCTGGGCCGATTCATTCTTATTTTTGAATTTGCGGTGTTGCAGGTATTTGGCGCCGAACTGATTGGTTATATGCTGACTGATATCTTCCAATGCCGTATCGCTCAGGTTCAGGCTGTCGGTACGCATGTAAGTGATATTTCCGCTTTCGTAAAGCTTCTGGGCCAGCACCATCGTTCTGGATACCGAATAGCCCAGTTTACGACTCGCTTCCTGCTGCAGGGTAGAGGTAGTAAACGGCGCCGGAGGCGTTTTCTTACCAGGCTTTACCTGTATATCGGCCACGGCATAAATGGCATTCAAACACGATTGAAGAAAGGTTTCTGCATTTTCGGCTGTGGGAAACTTTTTGCCTTCGGCGGAAAATACAACCGCTTTGCCGGAAATATCTTTAGCAGTGAAGAAGGCTTCCACCCGGAAACTGCTTACCGGCGTAAAAGCATTGATCTCTCTTTCACGTTCTGCGATGATCCTTACCGCAACGCTTTGTACCCTTCCCGCGCTGAGGTTATTCTTCATGCTCATCTTGCGCCATAATACCGGCGACAGCTCAAATCCTACTATCCTGTCCAGGATTCGCCGGGCCTGCTGGGCGTTAACGATATTCATATCCACCGTGCGGGGTTTCTGAATAGCCAGTTTGATGGCAGGGGCGGTAATTTCGTGGAAAATGATCCTCTTGGTGGTTAAAGGATCAAGGCCCAGCACCTCGCAAAGGTGCCAGCTGATGGCTTCTCCCTCTCTGTCCTCATCCGTTGCGAGCCATATTTCATCCGATTTTTTGGCAAACTGCTTAAGTTCCTTTACTACCTTTTCTTTGTCTTCAGGAATGATATAGGTGGGCTGATAATTATTATTGACATCAATACCCATCTCTTCTTTCTTAAGATCCCGGATATGACCATAACAACTTCTAACCTCGAAATCTTCGCCAAGTATTTTCTCTATCGTTTTGGCTTTCGCAGGAGACTCCACTATCAATAAATTCTTCGCCATACTATAATTAAACTGTTTTAAATAGGCCTACTGGCGTGCAAGTTTAGTGTATAACGGCGAAAATAAAAAATGAGCTGATTTTTACTGCTCCATTCCACCCTGCATGTTTTCTCCCTCGCTGCGCGTGTTTTTACGCTTGAAAAGGGCTACATCCATCTTGCCAAAACGATAGCTGAAGTTAAGCCTGGCTACCTGGGGATCTCTTCTTCTCCACTCATCCTGGACAAACGCAGCGGCTTCTGAATGAACGAAATAACGTCGGGTACGAAAAATATCATTAACGTTAAGCGAGAGGGTTGCCTGGTTCTTTTTGATCTTGAATTCTTTTCTGATACCTATATCCACTCCATAGTTTGCAGCAATATATCCCTGGCTGGTAGAAGGCGGTCCGCCCATCCAT
>JBDTVL010000463.1:0-3085 GCA_040007215.1 Flavitalea sp. | reverse complement strand
CATTTAGTAATGGAATATAATGGACCTTCGGTTGAATCGGCCAATTCCTGGGGTCTTAATCCATTCCTGGCTTCATCCACAGGAATGATGATCTTCTCGTTGGGCTTCAGTAATATTTTCCGTTCGGGATCCTGCTCGGTGGTTATTTCAATCAATCCCCTTACCAGCGACGTTTCAATAGTTTTCTCTTTAGGATATGCTTTTACATTAAAAGCTGTTCCCTTAACGGTGATATTAATAGGGCCAGTATGAATAATGAAAGGTATTTTTTCATTTTTAACCACATCAAAAAAAGCCTCTCCCGCCAGGATCACTTCTCGGTTATCTTTACCAAAACCGCCATTGCTGTAACTGAGTTTACTGTCGCCATTGAGCCATACCAGGGTTCCGTCGGGTAGTTCGAGCTTTGATTTGGAACCCGGCTGAGTAGCTACCTGGCTCACATTCTTGTAATGGGCAAGAGCTGATGTTGTAGCTGGCCTATTGAAATAGGCATAAAGAACAATAACGGCGCTGAGGGCAAGTACAATGCTTGCAGCAGCCATCCATTGTTTGGAGGCGAAGGAACGGAAAATCGGGAAACTACTGATACCGGTGGTTTTTTTCTCTATCCTGCCCCAAACATTCCCCTGAATAGATGTTTCGGGAATAGTGACAACAGGGGCTTCCCATATTTTATCAATGATCTCATTAGTATATCCCGACGTGGTATCGGCCGATAAAAAGCTGGCTAACTCGGCCAGATCTTCCGGGCTGGCCTCCCCTGCTTTCTTTTTTGCCAGCAGTATCCATACTCGTTCATTCAAAATCTGCATGCTGATTGTTACTTATAACTTTGGAAAATGGGCAAGAACGGCATTATCCGTACTCATTCATCAATAAACGCATGCAGGAAGCATTTACCCCCAAAGACAAGTAAAAAATAATTAAAAACGGGTTTGGAGATATCTGGGAAGGTAAATCCTTACGGCAGTATGGATCTTTTTAAGGGCAATGCCCATTTGGTTCTCCACCGTTTTAAGATTAAGATGAAGTAAATCGGCCACCTCCCTATATTTGAGGCCATCTTCTTTTACCAGTTTAAAAATAAGCCTGCATTTTGGAGGCAGCTCATTGATAGAAGCATTGATCCGTTGTATAATTTCCCCGGAGATCATCGCATCTTCAGGAGTTATATCTACGCAATAATAAGGGAGTTGCACTTCATCAAAATTGATGAATTTCTTATGGCCATATTTACGCAGGTAAGATCTGCTGATATTCCTGGTAGTTACATAAAGATATAAATGGAGGTTTTCCACTTTTCCGATTCTTGTTCTTTTTTTCCATACCTGTATGAATACATCCTCGACAATCTCTTCGGCCATTTCACGAGAATTGACGATGGCATGCGCTAATTGAAAGAAAGCAGTACTATAATGATCATATAGCGCTTTAAGCGCAGTATGATCATTTTCTGCGATCCTGTATCGAATATCCACCAGGTCAATATTGTTTGGCATAATTGATTATTTCCACCAATGCTTCATCGCAATATAATTTAAAAAAGCATTCATTTGCATAAAAATGAACCGGGCGACGTACAACATCCTACCCTTTTCTTTTATATTTTATTCCTTTTTACACTATTTAACAGCATTAAAAAATGCGCTGTTCATTCCCTAAAATGGCTTCTGGTATTGCGTTACAGCATAATTTAAAAAATGAATTAAAAATTTTATTGCCGGAAAATAAATTTTGGCATAATTCTTATATAGAGTAGGATGTCCATCCTTCTGAAAGCCGTTAACAATGCGTTGTTAACAATGTTTATGGTACTTGTGCAGGATTATCTCTTGTAAAGTATTTAATGTATTATCCTTAAAAAGGCAATTATTTTCATGCCAATTAAAATTTAACATTATGAAAAGAATCATTTTAGCAACCAGTTTAGGCGTAGGCCTTTTATCATTTGTAATGGCAAGTTCAACAAATTTGCATGCAACAGCTCCTTATAGCTTAAAAACAGTAACTGATACAGTGCCGACCGACTCTTCTCAGCCTGCGCCAAAGGATACAACAAAGATTGTATCTAATTTTAATCAATAATTTAGTTATTGTCCTGGAGTAGCGACAAATAAAAATGCCGGTTGATATCAACCGGCATTTTTATTGTCTAATTATTTTTTATCAGGTATACTATCAGGCTTCTGGCGCCATGAGCGCCAATAACCAACGACTGTTCTATATCGGCAGTTTTTGATGGGCCGGCAATAAATGCCCCATAACCTTCTTTTGCTATATTGATACGGTCATAAGCCTGATGCATATCCGATACAATATCTCCGGCATTAATAACCAGCGAAAGATGCTGGCAAATAAAAGGAAGAAGACGATTTACCATCTGCGCCTCATCAACCCATACCGCGCCATTCTCAGCAACGCCAATAGCGCCGGCAATGCATGCGCGCTCTACCTTCCCAAGTGTATCAGCGCCCGACATAGCGTTTACTTCTCCATTTACCCTCCCCAATCCGGGAATAGTATTGACCAGGTAAGCGCCTGCGGGAATTCTCTTTAATAAATCGGTTTTTATTTCTTCATAACTATTAGCTATAACCGCTTCTCCGCCAATACTCTTTAAAGTATGTATGAAGGTGCTTAGTAAAGCTTCTATATCGATGTCGGCAGTCCTTTCCTGAGGGGCAGGCGCTTTAATAAATGTCGGCTTATTATTATTAATAGCCGCTAATATGGTTGTTCTGGAACTCATTTTCTGTTTTTTAAATACCATTCTCTAAAACTATGTTTTGGCGCTTCCGGCATTTCTCTTTGTTTATACCAGGGATTAAGTTTTTTAGATTTCATCAGGAAGGGGAATACACGCATCACCCACCTGCCTGCGCTTCCTGCAAAGCGGTAAAGACCAGGATGTGATAATATGAATGACATTCCCTGAATGCCAATTTTTTTTGCTGCAGGAGTATACCCTTCTTCAGCTAATACCTGCCGCCATTTCCACAATTGATTATGAATATCAATTTTCACCGGGCATACATTACTGCAGGATCCGCAAAGCGTTGATGCAAAGGGAAGATCGGCATTA
>JBDTVL010000462.1:0-3088 GCA_040007215.1 Flavitalea sp. | reverse complement strand
GGTAGATTTACCATACAGCTCGGCCATACAGCTATCGGCGCTGATGCCTTTGGCAAGCGCCAGTCCATGATCGCGGTAAGCGGTAATGAACGGATCCTGCAGCCTGGTAGCCGTCATACAACCGGCAGCAATGGCTTCCTGGCCAATATATGCATGAAAAAATCCGCGAATCTTTCCTTCCATCTTGTATTTTTCCTCCGCCATTAATTCAAATTGGCGTATAAGCTGCATTAATTCATACCAGTACAGGTAAGTTTCCTTGGAAAATTTAGTAGCCACTTTACAAAATTTGAGCCGCAAAGATAAGGGGAAGAAGGCATATCTTTTTAACGGCTTCCTGTATCTTGCACACTTCTTAATAAATTGTTTCAACTCAACTCCATATCGCTGGTTCATTTCAAGAATTACAAGCAGCAGGCTTTTGAATTCGGGGAAAGGATTGTGGGCATTTGCGGCGCTAATGGCGTGGGTAAGACCAACCTTCTTGACGCCATTTATTACCTGTGTTTTACCAAAAGCTATTTTGGACGTACCGACAACCAGAATGTACACTCCGGCCTGGCTGGTTTCCGGGTGGAAGGTCATTTTGAACTTGACGAAATGGCGGTAAAAGCTGTTTGCATTGTAAGGGAAACCGGAAAGAAAGAATTTTTACTGGACGATCAGCCCTACGAAAAATTTGCCCATCATATTGGGAAAATCCCATGCGTGATCATAGCCCCGGATGATGTCCGCATCATTACAGAAGGCAGTGAGGAGCGACGCCGGTTTATGGATGCCCTGTTATCACAGCTCGATCCCGATTACCTGAAAAGACTGATCAATTATAACAAAATTCTGCAGCAGCGAAACAGTTACCTGAAATCGATGGCCGAAAGCCGCAATATCGATACCAGCTTACTGGATGTTTATGACAGTCAGCTCTCCACCGACGGTGAATTCATTCATGAAAAAAGAAATCTTTTTCTGCGTCAATGGATTCCGGAGGTTAATATTTTTTACCGGAAGATTTCTGGCCATGATGACCCTCTGGAAATTACTTATGAAAGCCAGTTGTTACAGGGGCCTGTTGCTGAGCTGTTAAAAAGATCGAGGGAAAAGGATATTTATTCGCAGCGCACCAATACGGGCATTCATAAGGATGATCTGCTGATGACCATGAAACAGCAACCCTTCAGGAACATCGCTTCTCAGGGACAGCGTAAAAGCCTTCTCTTTGCGCTTAAGCTGGCTGAGTTCAGTGCGTTGAAAGAAAATAAACATTTCGCTCCTCTCCTGCTGCTTGATGATGTTTTTGAAAAGCTGGATGAACAACGTATGCATAACCTGCTCGACTGGGTATGTATGCAGAATGAAGGACAGCTTTTTATTACTGATACGCATCCGCAGCGCATAAACGATCATTTTAAAAAGCTCGGCGTCCCGTATCAGCTTTTACAGTTGTAATCCTTTACAGGAAACTGCTTACCTTCGGTTTATGGGCGAATATTCCATAGGAGATGCACTTAAACAATTTCTCAGGCAAAGCAAACTGAAAACTTCAGTGCAGGCTATGCAAATAGAAGAAGTGTGGGAGAAACTAATGGGCAAAACCATTTCGCGTTATACGGAAAAAATACATATACACGGACATACCCTGCACATCTCCACTGCCGTGGCTCCTTTAAAACAGGAACTTTTATACCAGAAGGAAAAAATTATTCAGCGCGTTAATGAAGCGTTGGGTGAAAAAGTGATCTTCGATGTAAGGATATCCTAGAATTTATAAGGTATTCCGGAAACATCTGTCCTGAATTTCTCCATCCCTTTCCTGTCCTGCAGGGTTACAAAACAGGTTTTATTATCCTTGCCGCCGAAAGTAATATTGCTTACATCTTTCCCTTTAAGCATCACTTCCTGAACCTGCTTGCCCGCAGGATTAAAAATCGCTATCGTTCCCTTGCCATAACGACAAACATATAAGTTGCCCTTGCTATCACATTTCATTCCGTCAAACCCAAAATCATCAACGGTGGCAAAAGTTCGCTGACCAGTGATACTTCCCGTATTATCCAGGTCGAATGCCCATATCCGGCGTTGAATGCTTTCATTTACATATAAAGTGCGTTCATCGGGACTGAGGCAAATGCCATTGGTGGTGCCTAAACCATCTTTGATCAAGACTGCTTTTTTATCGGCGCCTATTTTCCATAATTGTCCTGTTTGCTTCTGCCAGTTAGGATCGGAAGCGAAAATGACGCCCCTGCTGTTAATACAGATATCATTAGGCTGGTTGAAAGAAGACTCATGGCAATAGACCTCTACCTCTTTGGTAACAGCATTTATTTCCAGGATATTATGTTCAATATAATCCGCTACCAGTAAGTTTCCTTTTGCGTTGAACTGAAGAGCATTGCCGATACTTTTTCCGGGGAGGGTAACAAAAAGATCTACTTTTCCATCGGGAGCTACCAGGCCTATAGTGCCGTCTTTTTCATAATTCACAACAAATAATCTTCCTTCCTTATCTACCGTTGGCCCTTCAATGTTCCGGGAGAAAATATTAAATCCAGTATGATCGGCGGCTTTGAATAAGGATTTTGAAAACTCCTGCTCCGGGCTAAGCTTCCTGTGACAGCCCATTATACAATACATAAATACTAATCCGGAAAGCAATGATATTTTCATGTTTGTTATTATAAATAGATATTAAGGTATGAAGACCATTAGATATTTCTGATCATTTCTCATTAATTATCTTGAAGGCTAAAAAAAGTCTATTGAATACGCACCCTTGGATCGATAATGCCGTAGAGCAGATCGGCGAGTATATTGATCAGGATAAAGAAGAACGAAGATACCAGTACAGACCCCATTACTATTGGAAAATCGAGGTTTTCCAATGCATCTACCGTTAGTTTGCCAATGCCCTGCCAGCCAAATATATATTCCACAAAAAAAGCCCCTGCCAGCAATTCGGCGAACCACCCGGTAATAGCGGTGATCACTGGGTTGAGGGCATTTCTGAGCGCATGTTTCCATACTACGGCGGCGCTTCCCAGTCCTTTAGCGTAGGCGGTTCGTATATAATCCTGGTTCAGCACATCCA
>JBDTVL010000461.1:0-3096 GCA_040007215.1 Flavitalea sp. | reverse complement strand
TTTTTTAAAAGTAGCATAGCTCCTACGCTCCATATATGGTTTCTGAACAACGATAAAATGATCGATATGGATGCCTTTCTTTTTCAGCAATCGTTCAGTAAACAATATATTTTCACCTGTATTGGTCGACTGGTTTTCGGTGAGAATAGCATCTGCGGGAACCCCATGTTTACGGGCTATAGCGGCAAACTGGTCAGCTTCTGGTTCTGTCCAAACGCCTTTAGTGAAATTTCCTAAGCCACCTGAAAAAATCATCAGCGGAGCTAATCCCTGCAGGTATAATTCCGCTGCCCGGTCGGCCACGCGAAGATCATGGCTTCCCAGGGTAAGTATGCAATCAGCTTTCGCCAGCTCGTGGTTAAGGTGGTGATAATCCCAGATTATTTCGGATAACATCAAAACTTCAGGCGTGATCATTGTCGTCCTATTTATGAGCAGAGCGCCTGGATGGCAATCTCAGCGCCACATGTTTAATATTTACCCGATCATAAGTGTACGTGATATGAAGCAGTCCATCGCGGCTCTGAATAATGGCAGGATAGCTGAACTCTCCTTTCTCCTGGCGTTCCAGGGTATAAACATTTCTCCATTTCTTTCCATCTCTTGAAACAGCCACCCGCAATATGCTTCTTCCATCATCCCATTCTTTTCCCTGTACAGTTGGATTATACACCAGTACCTGGAGACCATTGCTGGTGGTAACTCCATCGATACCTGAATCGGGATTACGCAATATTGTTTTTGAAACCGGGCCCCAGGTATCGCCATTATCTTCCGACCAGGATTGTACGATAGCATTCTGCCTGCTGCGGGCTAATAACTGCAAATGATGATTGGGATAAAGCAAAACTGTCGGTTGTATCAAGCCGAAAGTATCATTATCGATGGGTATCTTTTTCCAGTTCCTGCCATCGATATCCGATTTCTCCATATAGATATGCCATGTTTTTTCATCAAGACTTTCTGTACTGGAGGGATGAAGCAATGAACCATCATCCAGTTTAACAGGTTTATTTTTAATAGGACCGAGAAATCCATCCGGTAAACTTTCTGCGCCCGACCAGTTGACGCCATTGTCGGAACTGTATTTCATCAGCCCCCACCATTCTCTTGGCGAAGGACCAACCTTATAATACAGGAAAACCTTACCATCGTCTTTTGTAAACAACACAGGATTCCAGCAGGCATATCTAACCGTATCGCTGGCTATTCCATCGGCAACCTGCTTCGGGGCCGACCATTTTCCATTGGTAAAAATGGATATCCAGATGCAAACGCCCTTATCGCCTTCATCTTCTCCGCCAAACCAGGCGGCCATCATATCGCCATTGCTCAGCTCAGTAATCGATGAAGCATGACATTGCTTAAAAGGCGGGTTGCTTAAAATATTCTGGCTGCTGACCAGTATGGCTCTGCTCCTGTTCCTTTGAGAAAAGGTTGCAGCGGAGCAACACAAAAAGCAAATGCCCATTATAATATAGCGGAATCCGGAAGAATAATTACTGGTCATTAATGATCCTTTAAGGTTAACTGCTAAAATACCAATTTTGATCTTATAGTCAGCAGGCAATTCCAATTCCCCATCAGCCTGTACAGGTGATCTTTAAAAGTTATTTATGAGTTAAGGTTCACGCCAACCCGGAGGGCTTTGAGGCCGGAAATACCCTGCAGTTCCTCCAGCTCTAAGTATTCCAGGTCATTATTCAATACTTTCTCGTTCTGGAGATAATGAATATAGGAGATATATTCATCCGCTTCCATCTTATTGAAATAGACAAAGGCTTTATCGTGCCCTTTCTCCAGTCATCTTTAACTATTTTTTTCCTATTAGCGCTTCTGCTTCTTTTCGCATTTTTTTATTCAGTTCATTAAACGCATCTGTTCCAAGGTGAAAAAGATCAGCGTCGCAAACGATCTGCTCTGTAAGGCTCTTGGGTGGTTGCGGGATCTGAGTAGCCAGAATACAGAAAAAAATGAGTCACTTCATACTTTACATCCTCCAGAAGCTTAATATAATTCATATAACAATTTATTCCATTCCTGCCATTATTGATCACTTTGGCGAATCTGCATTGAGCGTAACTGATTCCCAGGCGTCAAAATCATTCTTTAATTCTTTAAGTTTATTCCTGGCTCCCTTTAAGGCTCCTGCTCCCAAAAGCAAGCGCATTGGGGGTTCCGGCGATTCAACCGCCATGATGATAGCTTCCGCAGCTTTCACCGGATCGCCCGGCTGATTGCCGCTATATGCCCGTATAGTATCCTTGTTGGCGCCGGCCGTGGTAGCATAATCTTCAATCTTTGATTTACTTTCGTTAGCAGACCTGCCTGCCCAGTCGGTTCTGAAACCGCTTGGCGCTATAACCGTTACTTTGATGCCCAGTGGTTTTGTTTCCTTGGCAAGCGATTCCGAATAACCATCCACTGCAAACTTCGTGGCGTTATAAAAACCCACCGCCGGAAAACCCACCAGTCCGCCTATAGAGGCAATGTTGATGATATGACCGCTGCGCTGTTTGCGCATACCTGGCAAAACTTTCCTGGTCATATTCGCCAGTCCGAAAAAATTGATGTCAAACATTTTCCTTACTTCGGCTTCATCGCTTTCTTCAATAGCCCCGAAATAGCCTATACCTGCATTATTCACCAGCACATCTATTCTTCCGAACTTAGCCAGTGTCTGCTCAACGGCAGCATCAATTTCTTCCTGTTTGGTTACGTCCAGCTGAATAGCTATTGAAGTGTCGGCATATCCTTCGGTAATATCCTTAACATCATGTATATTCCGCGAGGTAACTGCCACTTTATATCCTGAATCCAGGGCTTTCTTCGACAGTTCACGTCCAAACCCTGTTGAACATCCTGTAATGAACCACACCTTATCCATAATAATATTTTATTGTTATTTAAAAATCAACGAATTCGCCTGATTGATCTCATCCTGGCTTATCGTATGCCCCATCTGGTCATATATCTTTTCTGTAACCGATGCATGCATTTTTCTTAACACCGCCGAACTGGCTTTAATACGTTCAACAGGCACATGCGGATCGGGATTAGAAGAACCGATAAATAAAGGAGTTCCACCAAAATTAC
>JBDTVL010000460.1:0-3103 GCA_040007215.1 Flavitalea sp. | reverse complement strand
ACAGCGGCGAGCCAGGCTTAGCCGTTCCTTCCTTACTAGCCACTACCTTTCCATTAAGCACCAATTCTATTTTACCGGAAGCCTCTTTAATGCTTGTCCATTTCACTTCTATGCTCACCTTTCCTTTATTCTTTAGCGCCAATTCGTCGCCTGGTCCATATTTGCCATTGATGGTCATATCTATAAACTCATTGTGTCCATCCCTCGAAACTACCGTTCTGCCATTTTTAATTCCTTTCGCCCATTTATCATAAGTGAGCGCGTCTTTCACTTTTACATAGGTTAATAATTTACCCAGGGGCTCACGATCATTACAGGGAAAATCAGTGCCGGCGGCTAATCCTGTTCTGAATCCGCAATTCAACAATTTATAATAAGCGCTGATCGCCGCTTCACTATTGTAATTGCCATTATTCGGGCTATTAACCCCATAAACATCTTCTGAAACAAAATCAATTGTACCCATCGCCGCTTCCACAGGATAATCAATAGGAATGCAACAGTTCAATTCATCCTGCACTTTATCATTAAGGTATTCCATATGAGCAAACCCTCTCACTGCCTTTTGTTTTGCCGCCCAGTTCAATACTTTGTAGGGCGATTCATCCCATATCTGCTGCGCTTCCTTCAGGTTCAGCAATACAAGATGTCCGCCAAGAGCCTGGTGATCAAAAGCAGAATAGGTGGCATCCCAATGCCATTCTGTATCCCAATGAATAATACGCTTTGGCCTGGATTGAGAAGCATCTTTACCATTTACTTTGGGCAGGTCGGACTGACTGTATTTTACTTCGCCATTTCCCATATCTGCCAGTACAGAAATTACAGCAAGATTATTGGGTTCCATCAAACCTGTCAGCCCCTCATAAGATAATACATTGCTGTCGCCGCAATTCCGATGCACATGGATATCGCCGGCATACCAGTTAGCGGGTTCAGGAGAGACTGTGGCGACTGATGTTTTTTGCTTGGCGCTTTTCAAAGTAAAAATGGAATAAGCAGGAATAGTAAAAGTAAAAGCGGCAGACTTCACAACTACATTAGCGTCTTTATGTAAATTTTCTTCTCTGCTGGTATGAGACATTTCAAAATGATCAACTCCCGGAAGATTAGCCAGGTTGCCCTTAACCACAACTGCTTTACCAGTATTATTTTCTCCAACAATCGTTAAAAAACCAGCTTTGTCATCCTGGAAAGCAAGAATAGAAAGACTGTCTTTCTTTGCGGAAACATTTACCTGCCAGGATCCAGGCGTTATAAACCGCGAAACCTGCTGCAACGCATAAAAATGTTTTCTTGGCGAATAGGTTTTAGTTGTCTTATCATAACTTAATATACCCCAATAACTGAATAAACTTGGCCGGTGATGTTCATAGTAACTGTCATATCCTTCCCATTCAATAGCCGCTGTGGCGCCGTTTCTTAGCAGATCCAGCAGATACCAAACACACTGGCTGGCAAAAGTATAATCGTATACGCCAATGATGCCGTCATCCAATCCATCACGCCAGGCATTCCATTCGGTGATCCAAAAACTGGAATGGGGATAAGGCGATTGGCGGATGAATTCATTTATTTTCGGACTATAACCTCCATAAGTATGGAATCCGAGATGGGCCACTTTAGACATTACTACAGAATCTTCCATCATAGCAGGAATAAAAGTCTGAACAGCCGAATCAAGGCTGGCATTATCGGGCGCTATGATCCGGATATTTCCCATGATCCCCAAGGCTTCCATCCGGTCTATAGTCTTCCTGACAATGCGCGCATGCTGTTTAGCATCCAGATGAGGCCCTTCGGAGAATTTATGATGATCCGATTCATTGGTAGGCGCTATAAAGCCGAATTTCAAATGCCGGTTATTGAGGGCATAATAGAAAAAAGAAACGATCATCTCCACATACTCATCTTCCATTTCCGGCTTAATGATCTTTACGCCCATCCATGAAGGAGCGAATCCCATAAAATTGACGATCAAATTATCGGTTATGCCATGCTGATTAAGGTATTTCATCATACCCCAAACTTTTTCAAACTTGGGCGTTGAGTATAATGTATTGTAGTAATCCCAATTAAAAGAGAAGGGATCATTATTATCATTAACATCTTCCCATTTTTCCACCGGCTCTACAATTACTCTCCAGATATTCGCTTTCAAAGAATCAAGAAGCAAGGTTAATGCGGGTTCAAGTTCTTCGCCAGTCCAGCTACTGGTATTGGCATTAACGCCAATACCATCTATCTGCTGCATTCTTTTCGAGCCATCAATATGCATGTTCACCGGCAGTTCGCCGATAGCTTTCTGGGCCCCTGTGTCCAATGGTAAAAGATAAATACATGCAGACGCAATCAATACGAGGACATTTTTCTTCATCGCGCTTAAATTAATTTTCAGCTTTGCCTGCGGAAATGATACTTATTCTTTGTTGGTTTCATTAAAATTATCGGTTACCCGTTATGGATATATTCCCTGAATTCATTCTTTTAATAACCACTGCAAAGTCGCCCTGACCCAGTTCTTTTAAAGTATAACCCTGGCGCAGAATATCTGTTCGTAACAAAATAGCTTTGCCGTTTAAAGTAATCTTCGATGGCTTAAAGGATAACCTTAAATATTCCTCTCCGGTGGCGGCAACCGAATGATATTGAACTTTCCGTGGCTGATAACTTACCTTATTTAATATCCCTTCAGAATAGAGAATATGATCTTCACCGGGCGGAGCCCATTCCGGAATAGCTGCAAAAACATGATAGAACATGCGGGGGCCCTCTCCATAACAATCCGACCACCAACTGGATATACCTTTGCTGACAGGACTTTCGAAAGCCAGTCCATTTGAATCGCTGCAATAGGTTACCCAGTTTAAAGAACGGTAAGCTTTTTCTTTATAGGACTCATCACCGGAAACCGCATACCAGCGGGCGCATTCTGCAGCATACCGCGAAGTCTGATAATCCATTTTATACATAAATGAATCCTGTTCGCCTACTACATTCGCGCCCCATTGATTACCGGTTTCGCCTGGTGCGCTACGATTAACAAAATAATCTTCTGTCCATTGAATCAGCCGTGGCACATCCATTTTCCAGGCCGGATCAA
>JBDTVL010000459.1:0-3106 GCA_040007215.1 Flavitalea sp. | reverse complement strand
CCTGGCTTTAATTTCAGGATAGGTATCGGAAGTTCGGGTGTAGAGTATTTTTATTTCCGGGAACTTGGCTTCCATCTTTTTGCCTAGCTTCATAGCAATGGCAAGACATATATCTTTCTCGTAAGAATAAACGCCATGCGCGCCAACATCTCTTCCTCCATGACCAGCATCAATAATGATGGTTTTAAGGTTTGACCCCTTTACCGGAGATAATCGCGGTTTGTCGAACGAAAATAACATGACAATCAGAAAACCGATTGCCATTACATTTTTTGATAGGGTATTCAAAGTATATATTAAAGCTTAGAATTAAATTTAAAATTAGCTAATTCAGGTTAGTATATGAAATTTTGAATAGATGACAGCCATCTGTCAGTTCCCTTTCGCTGATTTTTAGCATATGAACAGTTTATGCTCATCAAATATTATATACTAAAATACCTATTGATAACAGGAGAAGTATTACTTTTAGTATTCAAAGGAAATGGTGTCTTCCTACTTAACCGCCTGCTACCTTGCAGGCTAATGGCGCCTACAAATAATTTTAGCCAACTGGCTTCACTAAGATATTTGTAGGATGGTAAAGAAATTCCCGAACAATATTGAACAATGGACCATTACCGGTTATCTATTAAAATGGACAGCGCTGGTCATTCCTATCTCTTTTATCACTGGTTCACTGGTTGCGCTTTTCTTATGGCTTCTGGATAAAGCCACCGCTTTTCACTGGCAGCATCCATGGTTATTGTACTTATTGCCATTTGCCGGTATTTTGATCTATTGTGTATATCATTACCTGGGTAAAAATGCCGAAGCGGGCAATAACCTGATCCTTGATGAGATCCATCAGCCCGGAGGAGGCGTGCCAGCGAGGATGACGCCATTGGTTTTAGCGACGACGGTGATCACGCATTTGTTTGGCGGTTCAGCAGGACGCGAGGGTACCGCTGTGCAAATGGGTGGAAGTATGGCGGCTTTGCTTTCCCGTTGGTTTAAACTGGAAAAGGCAGACACCCGAATACTCCTGATGGCCGGTATTGCCGCCGGATTTGGAGCTGTATTTGGAACGCCTGTGGCGGGCGCCATTTTCGCACTGGAAGTTTTAGTAGTAGGAAGAATTAATCACCAGGCGCTATTGCCTTGTTTTATGGCCGGCCTATTAGCCGATCTTACCTGCGCCGCGTATGGAATTCATCACACTACTTATTCTATCAGCTTCCAGGAAAAAGCCACTGGCGGTATTTCATTTGTGCATGCTGATACCGAACTGGCGCTTAAAGTGATTTTTGCCGGTATTTGTTTTGGACTTGCCAGTTATTTTTTTTCAACGCTATCGCATGCTATAAAAAAATATAGTGTACGTTTTATCAGTATTAAATGGCTTATTCCTTTTATCGGTGGATGTATGATCATTGGGTTAACCTATGTCCTTGGATCAACGGATTACCTGGGCCTGGGAGTAACCAGCCGTGATCCCCATGCGGTAACCATACTGTCTTCATTCAAAGAAGGCGGGGCGGGATCTCTGAGCTGGTTCTGGAAAATCCTGTTTACTGCTATTACCCTTGGAATGGGTTTCAAGGGCGGAGAGGTAACTCCTTTGTTTTTTATAGGAGCCGCTCTTGGCAATACTATTGCTTCTATTACTGGCGCCCCAGTTGATCTGATGGCGGGGCTCGGCTTTATAGCCATATTTGCCGGCGCAACCAATACACCCATCGCCTGTATCATTATGGGCGTGGAATTATTTGGCGGCGATCATATTGTATATTATGCTATAGCCTGTTTTACCGCTTATTATTTCAGCGGTCATTCGGGAATATATCAGTCGCAGCTTCGGGGCGATTCAAAAATAATACATGACGAAAATGCAGCAGGGTAAAATCTATACCATGAAGATGACGAAAAAGCAGAGAATCGAATTTTGGAAGGTACTGACGCTGATTTTTTTAAGTAAAAGAAAAATTAATTATCTTGACCGCTAATTACCCTTCTACTCCCTAAAACCCATGGTTATGCGCAAAATAATAAGGATACTCGGTATTTCCTTAAGTACGGTTATTCTTTTGATCCTTATAGCCGGATTATATGTCAAATTTTTCCTGCCAAACGTAGGCCCTGCAGGTCAGTTAAAAATAGTTTCTTCTCCCGCTAAGGTGGAAAGGGGTAAATACCTGGCCAGCCATGTTATGGTCTGTATGGATTGTCATGGTACGAGGCAGTGGGGTTTTTATGCCGGACCTATGAAGGAAGATAGTTTAGGTATGGGCGGAGAATTATTTGACCGCAATGCGGGATTTCCGGGTAAGATGTATGCGGCCAATATTACGCCTTCTGGTATAGGCGATTGGACGGATGGGGAAGTATTCCGCGCTATTACTACCGGCGTTCGTAAAAATGGCAAACCGATATTTCCTGTCATGCCGCATGAAAATTATGGGAAGCTGGATCCGGAAGATATTGAAGCCATTATCTGCTATGTCCGATCGCTTCCGGCTATCGAGCATAAAGTTCCTGAAAGCGAATATGATTTCCCCATGAATTTTATCATCAATACCATTCCGGCAAAAGCTCATTTTTCCAAAAGACCGGATTCTTCGGAAGTGTTGAAGTATGGCCAGTATATGGCTACTTCGGCATCCTGCGGCGTCTGCCATACTCCTTTCGAAAAGGGCAGCTTTGATACGGCTTTCTCTTTTGCGGGGGGCAGGTCGTTTAATCTTCCTGCTGGCGTGCTTACTTCCGCCAACCTGACGATGGATAAAGAAACAGGTATCGGTAATTGGACAAAAGAAATGTTTATAGACAGATTCAGGGCATTCCGCGATTCTGCTTATGCGCACCGGGAAGTGGATTTCACTAAAGACATGACTACTGTGATGCCCTGGCCGGTTTATGCAGGCATGACCGATAATGATCTCGGCGCCATATTTACTTTCCTGCAATCCCTGAAACCCATCAGCCATCGCATCGTAAAATTTACGCCTTCGGTTGTAGCTAACTGATAGAATGGGGCTTTTTTACAGCCCTCTGTTTATATGCAACGCTTATATCTAATTCAGGTATCTTATAAAAAGATGTTTACGCCTCGTCTTTTCTTTTTTTA
>JBDTVL010000458.1:0-3115 GCA_040007215.1 Flavitalea sp. | reverse complement strand
CTGGTTAAAATAAGGCAGGAGCAGCGCAGCCAGCGCTACCGCAATAACCAGCGACAGGAAACTGGTTAGTACCGATTCAGAAAGAAACTGAAGGATCAAATTCGAGCGTTGAGAGCCAAGCGCTTTCCTCACCCCTACTTCTTTGGATCGTCCAGCAGAACGGGCGGTTGACAGATTCATAAAGTTTACGCAGGCAATCAGCAGGATAAAAATTGCGACAATGATAAAAATATACACGTACTGAACATTTCCATTGGGCTCGAACTCTTGCGGATAATTGGAATACAAATGAATTTTTGATAATGGAATGGAGGCATATTTAAAATAATCGCCTTTAGCCGTTAACTCTTTCAACGTACTATGCAAAATAGATTGCACCTGGGGTCCTATATATTTATTAACTATTGCCGTAAGATAACCATCTATATCCTTTTCATTTATTCCCGGCCTGGCCAAAATATAAGTAGTATAATTATTGCCTAACCAATTGCTCGATTTGCTGTCTTCCATTTCCGACATCGCTTTGAGGAAATGGAAATGAAAATGCGATTGAGAGGGCATGTCTTTCATTACGCCCGTGATCTTGTATGGTTGCACATTACTCGTAAGCAGACTCTTTCCGATCACATCGGTACTTCCAAAATATTTTTTAGCCATACTTTCCGAAATCACTATACTCTTAGGTTCTTTCAACGCAGTTTTCGGATCGCCTGCGATCAGGGGCAGAGTAAATATTTCAAAAAACGTGGAGTCGGCAAAAGCCGAACCATGCTCCATAATGGTCTCGTTTTCTTTTTCCTTTTTTACCAGCATATCGCCGGAATTATTGATGCGCACCACTTTTTCAATACCTGGATAGTCATTGAGCAGGGTTATTGCCATAGGAGCTGGGGCGGAAAGGGATTTGAAACTATTATCACTGATATGGATATCTGTATTAAGTCTAAAAATCCGGCTTCCCTTTTCATTAAAGGTGTCATAGCCGAGTTCATCGGTAACAAAAAGAGTGATTAGTAAACACGTGGCCAGGCCTGTTGCGAGGCCAAATATATTGATCACTGAAAAACCTTTACTTCTCCAGAGATTACGCAGTGCGATTTTTAAATAATTCCTTAGCATCTGGGTGATAACTCCAATAAAATGCCAGAGCTATAAGTGGGTCAATACCAATAGATTGCGATTTTTGTAATTACCCTTAACTGTTCGCTTTTGATACGCAGCCTGTTTGATTCCGATATAGGATACGGAGGGGTACAATTACTTGCTTTTCGTGAAATCAGTTTTTTGCGCTTCGCCGTAATCGATCATTCTTATCCGGGAAAGCCTGGCAAAGTCGCTCGCAGGAGGTTTTACATTTCCATAATGATTGAAGCCTAAAAGTAATCCGCCTATTGCCACCAGGTTAACAGGTTCTACGCTGCCATCTTCTCTAACCACTACCTTTGCGCCGGTTGGCACTCTATATACTTCGCCGGCTTTTGTTTCTGCCGTTACCAACCCATCCACCGGGAAATACAGGTCTTCGCCCGGAGCGATAGGATAAGCTTCATTAGGATCAAGACCCGGGTTAGACAACCTGTCTTCCGGCTTATAATAAATAACAGAATGACTTCGGTTACTGATATACGGTGCAAATTGTTTTAAGTTATTGGAAGGTAGTAATGAAAGGGAATGTTCATGGACCGCTTCCTGATCAATAGTTTGCTTAATAAGTCTATTATGATCAGGAGCTGGTTGAATAAAAAAAATAAAGATAAAAAAACAGGCGTGCGCGTGCGTAGGTGAGAAACTTTTCACAGGTTGGGATTTAGGGTTTACGGCCTTGGTCGCCGAGGAGACAAATGTAGAAACCTAATTATTCAGTTCATAGTCATTACAACTATATTTATTTAAGCGCTTAAAATAAAAAAGGGCCAGCATGGAAATGCAGCCCCGTTTTAAAATCCAATATCCTATGAAAAACCGTTGCTAAGACGAATGATAGGGACTATTTATTGTACGCGTAAGAAATTAATTACCAACATATGAACGCACATTAGCAGCCTGAATACCAATTAATTGTTTCAGTAATTACGCAAATATTCGTACATATACTAAAAACACCTTAGCATAACCCCTACGCCTAAGTAAATACATTTATGGAATAGAAGCATTAACCTGAATTTGGTGGAAAAGAAGTGGATATAATTAGGATTGCGGATTGAATGATGGCATATTTACATCAGTAACGAAGAGCAACGTATCCAAATCCAAACCATACTGATCCCTATCTTTTGAAAACCGAATAAAACCAATTGTCCTGAACCATCCGATCCTGTTCCTTTGAAAACTATTTAGCCAATTGTCCTGAACCGACTTTATTATTTCTATGAAAAACGTAAAAAACCAGTATCCTGGAACCATTTCCTTATCCAATGAAGCCCGTTAAGATCCTGTTACCCTGAAAACGCCTATCCTGTTCCTTTGAAAACCATGAAGATCCATTTATCTAAAAGAAAAACCATTATCCCAATCCCTGAAAACAACGTTCCAGTATCCCGCTGTTGAATCGAGAAACCATCATCAGCATCAACTAAAACGAGGGATAAATTAATTCCCCGCAAGCATTTGCGGGGATTTTTTTGTTAAACCCTCTCCCAGATTCGATTCCGCACTTTAACTTTTACCTTTTGCCTGTCAGCGATACTTTTGTAATTATGAAAAATATAAAGCTCAGCGTGCTTGATCAGTCTATTGTGAGACAGGGTTCCAATGCAAGGATGGCCCTAAAGGAAACAGTGGAAACTGTTATACTGGCTGAACAACTGGGCTATGAGCGCTTTTGGATATCAGAACATCATAATTCTTCTTTCATTGCAGGATCAGCCCCAGAGGTGTTGATGGTAAAGCTGGCAGATGTTACTTCGCATATTCGTATCGGATCAGGAGGCATTATGCTGCCCAATCACAGCGCCCTTAAAGTTGCGGAAAACTTCCGCTTACTGGAAAATCTTTTTCCAGGGCGTATAGACCTCGGAATGGGAAGGGCTCCGGGAGGAGATCGAATCACCGCACACCTGCTGAATCCCTCTAACGATTTCAGCGAAGAAAGTTATTTAAGACAACTGAGTTACCT
>JBDTVL010000457.1:0-3125 GCA_040007215.1 Flavitalea sp. | reverse complement strand
GCAATCCCTCTTTGGAACGTCCCATAGCAAAACAGATGGCGCTGAGGTAAAAAATAAAAATAGGTTTGTTGTCGGTAAGTTTCATAGCTGCGGCAGCCTGTTCCAGCGCTTCTTCATAATATTCGCCTGTGTACAGGCAACGGATCAGGGCTTCCCAACTGGAAATATTCTTAGGACGCTGGGCCACTACATTAGAAAAATACTGGATAGCTTCTTTGTATTCGCCGAGCTGCATCTTGCATTCGCCCATAGCCAGGTTGTATTCTGGTTGTAAACGGTGGATCTGCATAGCGGTCTGCAATTGTTTGGACCCCGCATTCCACTGTCCTTCGTTCATATAAGTGCAGGCGATCTTGTAATACAGCTTGCTGTCTTCCGCATTAAGATGCGAAGCTTTACGGTAATAGAATCTTGCCTGCGCATAATTCTTCAGGCGGTCATAGCAATGACCAATAGCTTCAAATATTACATCTTCGGGTCTGGACAATTCCAACACTCTTTCCAGCGCTTCAATAGCTTCCTTATATTTCCTTAACCGAATGAAAGCATCGCCCATATTTCGGAAGGCATAATCAAATTTCTCATCAATGGCCACCGCATATTTGTAAGCGTCGATGGATTTTTCGTACAGCTTTAATCCCTGGTAAGCGGCGGCAAGATTGAACCAGGCCAGCTCACTGTAAGGGTATTCTTCAATGATCTGCTGGTGAAGCTGTATACTTTCCTCATTCCTGTTAGTAAAATCGGTCCAGAAGCATATTTTATACAAGGCTTCCTCATTATTCGGGTCCTGCTCCAGGATCAGCTTAAGGCAATCGAATATCTTGTCAAATCCTTCATAATCGTCGTATACGTCGGCTAGCTCGAACAGCAGTTCTATTCTTTCCTGCCCCTGAAATAAGTCCAGTGCATTTTCGAGCAGTTCTACCGCTTTTTCCTGCTGGTCCAGCGCCAGATAGGCGTCTGTTTTGAGAATATAAAGGTTAATGTCGTTGCTGTCGAGCAAGGCGGCATGATCCAGTATCTCAAGGGCTTCGTGGTAATGGTGGGAAGCGATGAGCAGATCGGCCTTTTTAATATGAAGCATAGAAGAATAAGGATACTGTTCCAGCCCCATGTTTACTGCTTCCAGGGCCTGGATCAGGTCTTCAATATCATCAAAATGATCTATGATTTTTTCGAACGCGTCCTCTTCCAGGAAAGAGTGGCCCCTGCCGGCCTTAAGGTGGCTAAACTGCCGGATAAGTTCCTTGATATTGTCTTTGTCTTCGCCAAATGATTTGTCTCTCATATCATTAGAGGGTTTACGTAAAATAATCCATCCTGATCACTTAAACAATTTTTTTTGAAAAACGCATCCAAGACAACCACTTCTCTCGTCTTTACGTATATATTAATAGGCAAACTGTATAAAGGACGTAAAAAACGGTGGATAAGTGGATAAAAAAACCTTAAACTTTTTGCCAAAGGGTTAAAACTATCCTAAAATATTTAATATCTTTGCTTCAATGAACAGAACTTCTACGCTTAAACTAAACCACATGCTCAGAAAATCAATTATATGCTCTTCCTTACTTATTGGGGTAGTCATATTCGCATTGGCGAGTTCAGGCGGAGGAAAGAAGAAGTCATCCACCGCTCCTCTTGCAGCTTTTACCCCTGTTCATGCTTCGGGAGGTTTTACGCTAAGGTCTAATCCCGCTTATGCCGGCAGCCGTATGTTCAATGCGCGCAGCGACAAACAATATACGATGGTGAACTCCCTGGTTACTTACCAGAAAGGAAATACCACTTATATCGTTCCAGCCCGTTACAAAATCAATTCAGCTTCCAGGTTATCTTTTAAATCCAACCTGAACCTGATTGACCTGAAGATCAGGATTTGTAAATAATTTGCCTCCACTAAGTTTACTACTTATTGAATGATGCTTTCTCTGCAGTTAATAGAATCTATTATGAAACCTGCTTATGACATCTGATTGATGATAGTTCTGTTGAATAAATACACCGAAAGGGAATTTTCCTTTTACATTCTTATTTTCTTACTTTCTTCATAGGTCATCTCGCGGTATCCGCTGGTGGGAATATCGAATTTCGAGGCTGGAACCGGGTTCATATTAATCTTTGCTACGGTATATTTAATAGTCAGCTTACCCTGGGTAAGTTCATATTCCAGCGGCAGCCCATTAAGGTTCTTAAAATGGTAATCATATTCCTTATTCTCGGGAACGATATCGGTGGTATAATACACTGTAAATGAAGCGCCGTCGGCCATTTTGGCTACCGCCTTGGTGCATTTATATCCTGCTATATCTTTAGTATCGCCGGTATTCTGAAAAGTTATTCCATTATATTTAGCATTCTTCTGCTGCCAGTCGTCGCTATTCATCCTGATCAGCAGTTTCTGACCGCTCACTTCTCTCAGCGCTACGGCGGCGCCGGTTTTAGAATCGTGAATAGTGGTGGAAGAAAACAGGGCGCTCACCATTTCAGAACGACTCATATTCCCTTTCAGGTAAATGGTATTGGTGGCCCCGTCGAAAGCATCGGCCATCTTGGGTTGTGCATTGCCGGTAGTAACCGAAGCGTCGTAAACGATCATCAGTTCCGATATTTTTTTCTGCGCCATACCGCTTAAAGCGAAGCCGCAAAAAACAAAAAGGGCCATGTACTTTTTCATGTTAACCGTTATTGGTGTAAGATAATACAAAGACGGTCAAAGCGCTATATACGTTGCTGCATATAAAAATAGCCTGTCATTTCTCTATTGAATGACAGGCTATTACAAGTATTTATCGGCTTAATTTAACAAAACGGAGTTATTTCTGCTTAGGCTTTGTCTTGGAGTCCTGTAGTTTTTTCTGGGTTTCCTGCATTTCCTCAAACCTGGATTGCCACTTAGGTTTCACCTTCGGCTTTTTCCGGTTCTCATCTATCTTGGCCAATATTTTATCGTGATCAATAATATAGTTATTGATGGTCCATTGCAGCGCCAGGGTGATCACATTCGATACGGTATAGTACCAGGTAAGCGCTGAAGGAAGCCTGTTAAAGATGAACAGCAGCACAAACGGAAATATATAAGGCATGTACTTTAGCGCCGGATTATTCTGATCGGGCGTCAT
>JBDTVL010000456.1:0-3128 GCA_040007215.1 Flavitalea sp. | reverse complement strand
AACGCCGTGGTAATCTACGCCAAACCATTTTCCTGTTCTTCCGAAACCGCTCATCACTTCATCTGCGATCAGCAGTATGCCATGCTTATCACAGATAGACCGGATACTTTTAAGATAGCCGGGGGGATATTTGATACATCCCGAAGTGCCGCTTTCTCCTTCCATGATGATAGCCGCAATATTTTCCGGTCCCTCGAATTCTACTACCCGTTCAACATGACTGATACACAGTTTTTTGCAGGAACCCGGCTCCTGTCCCCAGGGACAACGATAACAATACGGATCTTCCACATGAATGATATTCGGGACCTGCTGCGAATCGGAAGCCAGCTTGCGCGGATCGCCCCCAGCCGTCATCGCTCCATAGGATGCTCCGTGAAAAGCGCGGTAGCGGGCGATGATCTTATGCCTTCCGGTATATAACCTGGCCAGTTTAATAGCATTATCAATAGCCGTAGCGCCGCAAACCGTGAACAGGGTTTTATTCAACCCTTCCGGAGAAACAGAAGCCAGTTTTTTTCCCAGAGCTCCCCTTGCTTTCGTAACACAGGAGGGCGTTACATACGATACCTCGTTCATCTGCTCTATAACGGCCTGGGTTATACGAGGATGTCCATGGCCGACATTTACGTTAACCAGTCCCGACGAAAAATCGAGATAACGTTTCCCTTCATAATCATATAAATACACGCCCTCAGCTCTTTTAACAGCGATCGGTGAAAGATCCTTTTGTTTACTCCAACTGAAAATGGTGTAGTCAAGACTATCCTGTATCACCTGTTCAGATTCAGTTATGCCGGCTGTTTTCATAATAATAATATTCGGTTATACGCATAAGTTAACTCATCCAGTTTATTCCCGCTTCAGGATTCCATTTCACGGTGCTCTTTTTTAATTTGGTCCAGAAAGCTATCGAGCTTTTGCCTGTGATATCGCCAACGCCAAATTTGCTTTCGTTCCATCCGCCGAAGGAAAAAGGCTCGCGGGGAACCGGCACGCCAACATTTACGCCGATCATTCCCGAGCTGGCTCTTTCCATGATGTAACGGGCCATACCGCCATTCTGCGTGAATACCGATGCAGCATTACCATAAGGACTGGCATTTTCAATCACCAGGGCTTCGTCGACGGTTTTCGTTCTGATAATGCTGATCACCGGTCCAAACACTTCTTCTTTGGCGATGGCCATATCAGGCGTTACGCCATCAATCACGGTACCGCCCACATAGGATCCTTCTTCTTTTCCTTCCACAATAGCATTTCTTCCGTCGACCAGGATCTTTGCGCCCTGCTGTTCGGCTTCCGTAATATATCTTTCTATTCTTTCTTTAGAGGCCTTGCTGATCACCGCGCCAAGATTTTTTCCCGGCGTTAATTTCCTGGCTTCTTCACAGATCTTTTCAATGATATGATCTACAGCACCCACGCCGATCATTGCTGAAGCGGCCATGCACCTTTGTCCGGCGCATCCGCTCATCGAGGCTACCACATTCTGAGCTGTCATACCTGGGGCTGCATCGGGCAATACCAGCAGGTGATTCTTTGCGCCGCCCAGGGCCAGGCATCTTTTATCGTTCGATGTAGCCCTCCGATAGACGATCCTGGCCACTTTGGTAGAGCCCACGAAGGAAATGGCAACAATACCTGGATGATCGCATATCGCTTCCACAATGCCCACATCGCCATGTACTATATTGAAAACGCCATCTGGCAATCCGGCTTCTTTTAATAATAAAGCAATCCTGCCTAGCGTCAGCGGAACCTTTTCAGAAGGTTTAATGATCATGCAATTACCGAGGGCAAGCGCATTGGGCATAGTCCAGTTAGGCACCATGGCCGGGAAATTAAAAGGAACGATAGAGGCGACAACGCCAAGCGGAACATTTTCCGTACGGCATTCTATTCCTCTGCTTACTTCCAGCAGTTCGCCGGTAATGATCTGCGGGAGTGAACAGGCAAACTCGGTGAGCTCTATACTTTTTTCTACTTCCGCCTCTGCTTCGCCATATGTTTTACCACTTTCTTCACGGATTAGTTCAGATAGTTCTTTAATATTTTTTTCGAGGAGCGTTTTATAACGGTAAAACACCTGCACTCTTTCCTTGATAGGCGTTTTAGACCAGGCAGGAAATGCTTTGGCGGCTGCGGCTACTGCATCGTCGAGATCAGCGGATACCGACATCGGAACGGTAGATAACAGCGATCCATCCAAAGGAGAGATCACTTCCAGTGAACGTGAAGAGCCGCCGTTAACCTTCTGACCGTTTATAAAATTCTGAACGTGTTCGTATTTCATCTTGCAATTTTTACTTAAATATCCTTAATTTCTGCAAAAATGGTAATAAAAGTTTGCATTTAGTATAGATTATGCAGATAAATTATAGGAATATTAGCTTTCTTATCCTGGACCCCCTTACAATAGACGGATATTCAATTTTTATTGGTCATTCAATGAATTAATCCCCTGTTCATTAAGTTTAGCTAAACCGTCTTTCATTGCTTTAACTTGTTCTGGTGAGTGTCTTTGCCAAATCGTAATTTCTCCAACAACCTTAAAAGGATATAATGAGCGATAAGATTTTGTTGGATTACCCGGAAATTTTCTGTCCGTTAAATCAGGGTCATCCTCAATTTTTCCAGTTGGTTCAACTAAATAAATTCTTTCACATCCTTCTCCAAACGCGAGCTCAGCGCCCCAAATAGCAGCATCTAATGTCGCTGTCAGGAAAATATATTTAGCATTTATTCTTTGTCCAAAGTTCGAGTTGAACCCAACTTTGATAAAATCTCCAACCTTTAGGTCAGACTTTGTGCCGTGGAAATAAGTCTGAGAAAATGGGGTTGGACCATGTCCGTTTGCTTCTTTCATTGCCATAATCTATGTTGAATTTTTTTTGCAGCTTCAACAAACGTCTTTTATACCAGCCGTATTCCTGATACAAGCGTCTTATAGTCTAAACAACTTCAATATCCATTCTTCTTAACAAGTTGTCTTGTATAGTATAAATATGCTTTACCGTTCCATCGAACATCACGTTATCCTGTAAGTCTTTTACTATTTGGTGTACCGTCACTTCTACTGTTCCGTTCTGCCTTTCATTAAATCCGATGGGTTCAACATGAGGGTT
>JBDTVL010000455.1:0-3130 GCA_040007215.1 Flavitalea sp. | reverse complement strand
ATTAGGTAATATCGGAACTGAATACGCCGCTACCAGGCACAATATCGGCTTTGATATTGCCGATGCATTTGCGGCTAAACACCAAGCCACCTTCAGAAGCGACCGGCTGGCCGATGTGGCTGAATTCAGGTTTCGGGGAAGGGAAGTATCCGTAATCAAGCCCACTACATACATGAACCTTAGCGGTCGGGCAGTTAAATACTGGATGGATAAAGAAAAAGTGCCGGCAGAACAGATATTAATTGTGCTGGACGACCTGGCCCTCCCATTGAGTAAACTTAGGCTAAGACCTGCCGGAAGCGATGCCGGCCATAATGGGTTAAAAAGTATACAGGAAGCCCTGGGAACGGTTAATTATCCTAAACTACGCTTTGGTATTGGTAATCTTTACCCTAAAGGCATGCAGGTAGAGTTCGTACTGGGGAAATGGCAAAAGGATGAGCTCCCGTTGGTTCAATTAAAAATAGAAAGATCGGTAGAAGTGATTGAAAGCTTTATATTTACAGGTATAGAAAGAACCATGGGAGAAGTGAATAAAAAAGAATTTATACTATGATTTATTAATTTGAATCTTTATTTTCGCAAAGGTATATATCAAAGGATAAGATTTTTATATTCATATTTCTATTTTCCGACCCCAGGCTTCTTCAGGTCTATGAAACTTGAAAACATTAACTAGATAAACCCTTATTGAGTATGAAAATATTCTGTGTAGGCCGGAATTATGTGGCTCACGCTAAAGAATTGGATAATGAGGTTCCTGACGAACCTATTATTTTTATGAAACCTAAAAGCGCCTTGCTTCAGGCTCATACTCCGTTTTACTACCCTGAGTTTACCAATGAATTGCATTATGAATGCGAATTGGTGCTGCGTATTTCCAAAAATGGGAAATATATTCAGGAAAGATTCGCCAATAAATATTACGACGCCATTTCTGCCGGCATCGACTTCACTGCCCGCGATATACAAAATGAGCTGAAAGAGAAAGGACTTCCCTGGGAAAAAGCCAAAGCGTGGGATAATTCTGCCGTTGTTGGCAAATGGATCCTCCTGCCGAATATAAAAAACAAGAAGGATATCAACTTCTGCCTTTACAAGAACAAAGAGCTTGTTCAGCAAGGCAATTCAGGACTCATGATCAACAATTTTGATAAGATCGTAGCCTATATCTCCAACTATTTTTCCGTTAATATCGGCGACCTCATTTTTACCGGCACTCCCGCAGGAGTAGGCGAATGCGTGGTAGGCGATGAACTGGAATTATTTATTGAAGACGACAGCCTCGGCAGTCTTGAAGTTAAATGATCATTTTCCGCACTGAATTACCTGCTCCGGGCTGGCCAACTTGTTATTACTGCCTTTTTTTTTAATTAACTGCCTGCTCTCATTCCATCTATTTATCCCCCGAAAAGTTTACAAGATAAGCCTGTAAAAGGTACATCACCTTCTTCTACCGTTTGTAATATTTTAACTATACTGATGGTAAAAAACTGTCTTAATTACGTAGAGTATCGTACTTAACCAGCCCGTCATGAAAAATAAATACCTGAAAGGGTCTCATATTTCCGAAAAGAAAATGAGCGAACTGTTACTGCTCTTCTGCGAAGATCATACCGCTACAGAAATAGCCGGGATTACCGGGATAAGCAGAATTACCGCCAATGCCTACTTAAAACTTCTGCGCAGTCATATAGCCGCATTTTGTGAAGAAAGAAATCTGGCTGCCTTCACCAATGGCCATGGAAATATTAGCGGTAACGGCGATTATACCGCAAAGAAAAAAGGATTGTTCGGCATTTGCGTAACTCACGATTTCGTATACACGACAAAACTGGAAGGGTCTGCCTACCAGTCGGCCTGCGAGCAGTTGATAAAAAATAAACCCGGCCACGCTGAAATGATCGCGCTAAATGCCGACCTGCGTAAGTTCCAGGGAATTATTGATCTGAATACGTCTACCCTGCTGCCTGTAAAACAACCTGATCGTGAACAGCCGGATGTACCGGAATCGCAACAGGAAGAAACGGAGAGATTCTGGAATATGCTTCGCGCAAGGATCGTCAAGTTCAGGGGCCTGAATACCTCCACCTTATACCTGCATGTGAAAGAAACAGAATTCAGGTATAACTACCGCAATGAAAATATTTATGGATTGCTCCTGGGCATCATACAAAAAAAGCCCCTGCATTTGTCAAGGGCTTGAATAAATTAAGCGGTAAAACCCAGCTATGGCTTTTATCATTTATACCATTTTTGTTTCTCCTGTGACAGGCGGGTGGTTTGTATCCACCTGCATTTATGTTCCGATCGTGTTTACTGATCGGCAATGACAATACTTACATGTTGCATTTCGGGATTATTAAGTTGACCGATCGTCAGATCCTTACCGCTTTCTGTTGTAGCCTTTGTTAATGTTACCACTGCCTCTTCGGTTGTTCCGGGAGTGGTAATAATATCGCCTGGAGTAGGAATGAATACCGACACCGATGTTTTATTCCTTTCAAGGGTTACCGACTGGTCGGCCAGGTCGATGGCCCCGGTAACATGATAATATATAGTTACTTTTTGCTGAAACGCCGTGCGTACAGAAAAGATCACTTTTGCGTCATCGCCCTGCACTACCTCAATATCGGCTGTGCTGGACAGGGCAACATAGGGCGCAATGGGATTGGACAGATCATAGGAATCGCCAGGTCCATCCTTGTCGCAAGCCTGAAAACCTATAGTTGAGCAGATCAATAGTATAAAAATATTTTTCATAGTTGTTGTTTTAAAGATCAAACCACATTTTTACATCGTACTGGATACGTTCTTTTGGCGCATTGGGATTAGCCAGTATCTCTTCTACCTGGGGATATTCATAACGCCTGAACAATCCGCCCGAAGGAGCTCCCAGGGGTAATGTCAATAAAGGCGTTTCCTCTCCTTCCGGCCCTGATCTGCGCCATTGTGTAAAGGCATCCATGGACCTGTCCATCTCATCTACCCAATGATGCATCTGGATATATTTAGTCGCTTCCACAGCGCCTAATGTTGACAATTCGGGCAATGCATTCCCGAAATCTTCGGCTTCATTATCAGAAGCGCCAAATAAAGTTGCGGATGCCATAGCGGCGCTTCTTAATTT
>JBDTVL010000454.1:0-3131 GCA_040007215.1 Flavitalea sp. | reverse complement strand
TTGATCGCGATCAGGAAAGCTGAGAAAAGATACTTTCTTTTTAGCTTTAACGCGTTATTGGCAAAGGATATATGGCGGTATTTTAAGCCATCCGAAGCTCGATAAACATCTCTGATTAACGGTAGCGTTCCGATGAAAACTCCCCGGCCCCGATTGAAAACCCGTTATAAATCCAGCCTTTGTTTGCCTGCATGGTATTATCGCCAGACTGATCATCACTCTTTTTGATTGAATTTATGCGCCTGAAAGAAAATACATACGTTGTGCCGGAAGTGAAGGAGAGAAGCGCTCTTCAGCCTAACAGGAAAATGGAAGCCCCAACAAAAGACATGACGCAGAGAAGCTTATTCAACATTGTTCTTAAAGCGCTGGGGATCTATTTTATTAAAGACGTTCTGCTGGCGCTGTCGCAGACCGTTTCTATCATTGCCTATTTACCCCAATACGATACGCCACGCGAAGGCTTTCACAACCTGGCCATGGGAGCTGGTCCTTTACTGGTCTATGCCCTAAGCTCCTGGCTGCTGATCTTTCAGACCTCCCGAATCATCCAGGCATTAAAGCTCGACAGGAATAATGAAGAATTCATAACCATGCGCATTCACCGCTCGGTTATCCTTAGCCTGGCCGTGATCGTTACAGGCGGTATTACGCTGGTTAACGATATCCCCGAGTTGTTCCGGCATGGTATCTATTATCTCCAGGAAAGAAAGATCTATGAGCGTATGGCCCACCCCGATGTCAGCAATTTTCTGATGGCCGCAATAAGGGTCATTACAGGCTTTTTGCTGATCATGTTCAACCGGACCATCGTCAATTTTATCGAATACCGCAGAAGAGACAAAACTCCCTGGAACTGGCCCCTGAAACGCCCCGTTTTGAAAAGAGGCAAAAAATGACTACCTTTACCGCCGATATCAACACATCGGCGAATTTACCTCACTTATTTCTCTCCGGAAAATATAGCCTGTAAAGTTTTGTTGCGTAAGATATTCTGCTGATACAGCGCAGTTGTGGTCAGCAATAAACCACATTATTTCATAAAAATCATTATCATTTTGTCATTCGAAAATTTGAATTTGTCTGCGCCTATATTAAAGGCGCTACAGCAAGAAGGATATACCCATCCTACCCCTATCCAGGAACAAGCGATCCCTTATGTGCTCGCACAAAGAGATCTTCTGGGTTGCGCCCAGACCGGCACCGGTAAAACGGCCGCCTTTGCCATCCCTATGTTACAATTACTCGGCGAAAGCAGGGTAAACAACAGCAGAAGAGAGATCAAGGCCCTGATACTTACGCCTACCCGTGAACTGGCTATCCAGATCGAAGAAAGTTTCAAAGCTTACGGAAAATATATCGACCTGAAAACGCTGGTCATATTCGGCGGCGTTCCCCAGCATTCGCAGGCTATGGCCGTACGCAATGGAATAGATATACTGGTAGCCACTCCCGGACGTTTACTGGACCTGATGAACCAGCAGATCATCAGCCTCCGTTCCTTACAGATCTTTGTACTGGACGAGGCCGACCGTATGCTGGACATGGGATTTGTTCATGATGTAAAGAGGATCATCACCAAGCTGCCCGCAAAAAGGCAGACCCTTTTCTTCTCCGCCACCATGCCTAACGAAATCCAGAAACTGGCCCAGACCATCCTCACCAACCCGGCTAAAGTGGAAGTGACCCCGGTTTCTTCTACCGCAGATACCATTCAACAGGCGATCTATTTTGTTCACAAACAGGATAAACGCTCGCTGCTGGTGCATCTGCTAAAAGATAAATCGATCAATACCGCCCTGGTCTTTACCCGCACCAAACACGGGGCAGACAAGGTAGCGAAGGATCTTTTCCATTCAGGTATTACGGCCGAAGCCATCCATGGCAATAAATCGCAAAGCCAACGCCAGCGTGCGCTGCAAAACTTCAAGGAACAACGCACCAGGGTGCTTGTAGCCACGGATATTGCCGCCCGCGGGATTGATGTGGAATCTCTTTCGCATGTGATCAATTATGAATTACCCAATGTGCCTGAAACTTATGTACACCGTATCGGTCGTACAGGAAGAGCCGGCGCGAGCGGTATCGCCCTTTCTTTCTGCGATGCAGAAGAAAGAGAATTCCTTAGGGATATTCATAAGCTGATCGCTAAATCGATTCCCGTGGTGGAAGATCATCCTTTCCCGGCCACCAAAGCGGCTACGATGCCAAGAACGCCCGCCACTGCTTCCAGGCAGCCGCTGGGCATTCAGCGTCAGCCATCCAGGTTCCAGAGATACTAAATCATCTTTCAACTTAATACCTAAAGAGGTTGCCCCAACAGGCAGCCTCTTTTTTATTGCCCCTCCCTTTCTACGCATATACCCCCGGGTAAGGTTTTTGCATTATCCCTGTTAAAACACTGACATGATAAAGAACAACTATCTGATCCTTGCCTTTCTGTCCTCCGCCCTGGTTTCCCTATCCTCCTGCGAAGTAGTAGGCGGCATCTTTAAAGCCGGCGTATGGACTGGACTAATTATTGTAGCCCTGGTGATTGCAATAGTGATCTGGCTGATCAGCAGAGCAAAGAAATAACGTTCCTTTGCTGATGCTTTTGCCATCAACTATACAATTGCTGCGCTTTCATTTTTCGTTTTTTCTGTTACCCGTTTACCTGTTTGCGCTGAGCCAGGTTCCGGAGATAGACATCGCGCATGCAGCATGGGTATTTATCATCCTTCACCTGCTGGTTTATCCATCCAGCAATGCCTATAACTCTTACATGGACAGGGATGAAGGAAGTATTGGCGGTATTGAAAAACCAATGAGGCCTACGAGGCAATTGTTCACCATAAGTGTGGCGATGGATGTTTTTGCGGTAACCGCCAGCCTGATCATCAGTATATGGTTCGCTGGAGGTATTCTGCTGTATATCCTGGCTTCGAGGGCCTACAGTTACCGGGGTATCCGATTGAAGAAATATGCGCTGGCCGGCTATCTTACGGTAGTGATCTTCCAGGGAGCGGCAACCTTTTTCCTGGCATATCATGGATCTTCGGTCGGTAAAACGCTGAACGTTCCGTTGACCGGCATGATAGCGGGTTCGCTGCTGATCGGCGGTTTTTACCCGCTTACACAGATATACCAGC
>JBDTVL010000453.1:0-3134 GCA_040007215.1 Flavitalea sp. | reverse complement strand
AAGCGGTATGCCATTGACCAGCGACGGATCAAGCGTTGGGCCTTGAACTATCCCTTCCGAATAATGATTCAGTACATCGGTCATAGAAATAAATCTTCCATCATGACCATACGGCGCTGTAACCGCAACATTTCTTAAGGATGGCATTTTAAATTTCAGCGAATCGGCGCTGTTGCCGGTGATGCGCAAACGACCGAAATCATTAAGATAGGGGTCGAGGTCCATTCCATTATTCCTGAAGCTGAAATCGGTAAATAAAGGTTCCTGGTGACAGGAAGCGCATTTTTCCTGGAACAGCCGGTAACCATTCTGCTCAGATACATTAAAGGTCACTTCGCCCTTTTTCATCTTATCGTATTTGGAATCGGCCGAAACCAGCGAAGCCACGAACTGGGTAAGGGCCAGCAGCATCCGCTGGCTGGTGATTTGTTCGTCGCCAAAAGCTTTTTTAAATAAGGTTTTATAGACCGGGTCCTGTTCCAGCTTGCCTACTACATTATTGATGTCCTCCGCCATTTCATTGGGCGCAGTAATAGGAGCCAGCGGCTGAACCTCTATATGATTGATGCCTCCATCCCAGTGCATCTCGCTTAGCCAGGCCATATTAAAAAGCCCCGGAGCATTGCGAAGCGTGAACTGGTTATTGAAACCATGACTAAGCTGGTGATCGAAGGTGGAGAAGGCCGCAAACTGCTGATGACAGGAAGCGCACGGAAAATTGCCGTCTTTCGATAACCTGCCGTCGTAAAATAATTTCCTTCCCAGGGTAAAACCTTCTTCGCTCAGCGGATTGTTTTCAAATTTATAATGAGGTTCGGGAAATCCGGGCGGCGTTACAAAGGGAAGCAGGGTAAGGCTGAGCCGCGAAACGCCATCGGTTTTTTTACAGGCTTCAATACCGAAAGTGGTCAGCGCCATGGCGCCAATGATCAGCATCACCCACCTCCATGTCAGAATTCGATATGTTGACCTTAAAAACATGATTGTTTTACCTCACGAGCGGCGGAAAGTAACACTGGCTTAGCTTTTTTCCCGCCTCTGTTCACAAGATAATAAGTGTTTCCGGGTATTAATAATCGGTTTTGCGGATCTTTTGCCTGTTCTGTTTATGCTCCGATTGTTTCTTTTTACTGTCCAGTCTTTTAAGCTTTGCCGCCTTCGAGGGGCGTGTGGCAATTCTTTTTTTCTCCTTTTTAAGGGCCTGGGCGATCAGCGCTTCCATTTTTTTCACCACTTCGGCCTTATTGCTCAACTGCGAGCGGTGAACCTGGCTCCTCACCTGTAGAAAGCCTTCCAAACTGATCTTGCTTGCGAGTTTCTTCATGACCAGCGCTTTCTGTTCATCCGAAAGAATAGCGGATGCCATCACCTCAAAATACCCTTCCACCATGGTTTCCACCTTGTTCACGTTTTGTCCTCCCTTGCCCCCGCTCCGGGCAGTTTGAAAAGATATTTCCGATGATATATTAATAGGATGATACATTCGCGCTTGCCTGCTTTATCTGCTGTAAATTTACCAATAAAGCTGGTAATCGCTAATGAAAGCATTAATTCAAAGAGTTACCCATGGACAGGTCAGTATTCATAAACAGATACGCGCTTCCATTGGAAAAGGTTTGGTGGTCCTGTTGGGAATAGAGGATAATGATCAGGCAGAAGATATTGAATGGCTGAGCCGCAAGATCGTCAACCTGAGAATATTCAATGACGCTGAGGGGTTGATGAACAGGAGTTTACAGGAAGAATCGGGCGATATACTGCTCATCAGCCAGTTTACCCTGTTTGCCCAGGTGAAAAAAGGCAACAGGCCCTCTTTTATCCGGGCAGCGAGGCCGCAGCGGGCCATTCCGATCTATGAAAAGATGATCTGCCAGTTGGAGAACGACCTCGGTAAAAAAATATTTACGGGTGAATTCGGCGCTGATATGCAGGTTAGTCTGCTGAATGACGGACCGGTAACCATCATGATCGATACCAAAGAAAAAGAATAATACATGGACATTACTATACGCGATGCACAGCGGCAGGTGGATGAATGGATCACCACTGTGGGCGTGCGTTATTTCAGCGAACTAACGAATATGGCTATACTCACCGAAGAAGTGGGCGAACTGGCCAGTATCATGGCCCGTAAATATGGCGATCAGTCGTTCAAGGAAGCAGATAGAAATAAAGACCTTGGCGATGAGCTGGCCGATGTATTTTGGGTTGTCCTTTGTTTGGCCAACCAGACCGGCGTGGATCTTACAGAGGCCCTGCAAAGAAATTTCGAGAAAAAAAATACCAGGGACGCCCGGCGTCATATCGATAACGATAAGCTGAAGTAGGCTGATATAGCAACTAAATTCCCTGCGCGCCTTTTTTATAATTTTAATTTTTAATTTCGCGCTAATTATGGCAATAGACAGTCAACGGTTCCAGGCGATCATCTCGCATTGTAAAGAGTACGGATTTATTTTCCCTTCAAGCGAAATATATGATGGCCTTAGCGCCGTGTATGATTATGGACAGTGGGGCTCGGAATTAAAGAAGAACATCAAGGATCATTGGTGGAAAAGCATGACCCAGATGAACGATAATATCGTGGGTATCGATGCGGCTATCTTTATGCATCCCACCACCTGGAAGGCCAGCGGGCATGTGGATAATTTCAGCGACCCGATGATCGATAATAAGGATAGCCAAAAACGCTACCGGGTGGATCATCTTATTGAGGCGCATGCCGAACAGCTTCCCGAAAAAGAAGCCGCCGAACTGCTGGCCGATATGGACGCAAAGCTTGCCGCTAACAATTATGAAGGCATAAAAAAACTGATAGAAGATAATAAGATCAAATGTGGGGTAAGCGGCACTTCGAACTGGACGGATGTAAGACAGTTTAACCTTATGTTCTCCACTCAATTGGGAAGCGTATCGGAAGAGGCCAGCGAAATTTACCTTCGTCCCGAAACGGCTCAGGGAATTTTTGTTAACTTTTTAAATGTGCAGAAAACCGGGAGGATGAAAATCCCTTTCGGTATTGCCCAGATCGGTAAAGCTTTCCGTAATGAGATCGTAGCCCGCCAGTTCATCTTCCGGACGCGAGAGTTCGAGCAGATGGAGATGCAGTTCTTTATTCGCCCCGGTACGCAGAA
>JBDTVL010000452.1:0-3140 GCA_040007215.1 Flavitalea sp. | reverse complement strand
CCGTTACCTCAGCGAGATGATGAATTTTCCGGGTGTTTTAGCAAAAGACCCTGAAATACTGGAGAAGATAAGGATAACCCATGAAGCTGGTAAACCTGTAGACGGCCATGCGCCGGGATTAAGAGGGGATGCCCTGCAACAATATATTGATGCAGGCATCAGTACCGATCATGAATCTTTTACCAGGGAAGAAGCGCTCGACAAACTGCAAAGAGGTATGAAGATCCTGATCCGCGAGGGCAGCGCCGCCAGGAATTTTGAAGCGCTTATTGACCTGCTGCATGATCATCCTGATAAAATAATGTTTTGCAGCGACGACAAACATCCCGACAGCCTGGCGCGGGGACATATCAATGAACTTTGTGCAAGGGCAGCGGCTAAGAGTATTAATATTTTTAATATCCTGCAGGCCGCCTGCGTTAATCCTGTTCTGCATTATGGCCTCGGGGTAGGATTACTTAGAAAAAATGATCCTGCAGATTTTATTGTGGTGGACAACCTGCTCCACTTTAAAACGCTGCAAACCTATATCAATGGTGAACTGGTTGCCGAAAATGGCGCTTCGCTGATCAGCGGCGGAAAAATGGCCGTTATCAATAATTTTTCCTGCAAAAAAAAGAAAGCTGCCGATTTTCTCTGCTCGGCCAGTGATCTTCTGACAGACGGTCAGCTGCCTGTAATAGAAGCACTCGATGGACAGCTCATTACCGCCAGGCTGATGCTGGAGCCGACTGTACAAAATGGCGCGCTGCAAAGCGATACGTCAAAAGATATTTTAAAAATAGCCGTGGTGAACCGTTACCGGGAGGCACCGCCGGCTATCGCCTTCATTAAAAATTTTGGCCTGTGCGAAGGAGCGATCGCTTCTTCGGTTGCGCATGATAGTCATAATATCATCGCCGTGGGAACAGATGACGAAAGTTTATGCGCCGCCATTAACCTGGTGATAGAGAACCTGGGCGGCATTAGTTGTATTTCCGGCTCCGGTAATGACGTTCTAGCCCTGCCAATAGCGGGTCTGATGAGCCATGAAGATGGTTACCAGGTAGCCGCCGCTTATACGCGGATGGATAAAATGGCCAAATCGCTCGGGTCACCACTTTCCGCTCCCTTTATGACGCTCTCTTTCATGGCGCTGCTGGTGATCCCTTCGCTAAAGCTTAGCGACCGAGGACTTTTCGATGGAAACCAATTCCAATTTGTTTTCCAGGATCTACAACATTCCTGATTCTTTATTCACCGGAGTTTTTATTGCTTTTACCGGGTTTTTACAGCCGGTGGCCTAATACCAGTTGCTTCAGCAGCCCTATGCCCTTAGCTTTGATGAAAATTAATATTGATGACTGAAGAAAATACGCCGGCAGAAGTTCCGAGGCGCCGACCGAGAGGCAATAGTTGGGTAGGGCTCCTGTTCTTACTGGTGGGCGGGGGGTTGTTGCTAAGGCAAATGGGTTATGCCTTTCCATCCTGGCTGTTCAGGTGGGAAATGATCCTCATACTTGTAGGATTGTTTATAGGCATAAAACATAAATTCCAGGACCTTACCTGGGTGATTCTTGTTGTTGTAGGCATGGTATTTCTTTCGGAAGACATATGGCCCGGTATTTCCATACAACAATATGCATGGCCTATTGGCATTATTGCCGTTGGCCTGGCCATCCTGCTTTCGCCGCGACGTATATATAAATTTAAGAATAAGGACGCTAGGAAGGATGGCTTAGAAGAAAAAGCAAACCCCTTTTCCTTTGGCCCTTACCAGGAACCGGAACTTGATATTGTTTCTATATTCGGAAGCATTAAAAAAAGAGCGCTGTCAAAAGACTTCCGGGGAGGAGAGATCGTTTGCATTTTCGGAGGATCGGAAATAAACCTGAGTAGCGCCGATTTCATCAGCCCGATAGTGATCGATGTAACACAGATCTTTGGAGGCACCACGTTGATCGTTCCCGCGAACTGGGAAGTGCGTTCTGAAATAGCGGCTATCTTCGGAGGAATAGATGATAAGCGTCCGCAAGCAGGCAACGTTCATCCCGAAAAAGTACTCATTCTGAAGGGAACTTCCATATTCGGAGGCATAGAGATCAAGAGTTATTAGGCGTTGCTTTACCACTTAATTCACTCACCGGTAATCTGGTTATTATGAACTGGTACATGACAAAAATAGTTTTCAGGATCGTTTGCGGGGAAGGGTTTCATACGCCTCAATTCGATGAACAGATCAGGCTGCTACAGGCAAAGGATGGAAAAGAAGCTTTCGAAAAAGCAAAAGCTATCGGTGAACGCTGCCAGGATATGTTCCTGAACCAAAATAAAGAAATGGTACAATGGCAATTCATTAATATAGCTGAATTGAATAAATTGTCGGCATTAATCGATGGCGCTGAGCTGTGCTCGAGTATTCATGAAGCCGACCATGCCGCTTCTTACATTGCGCTTGTTCATGAAAAAGCAGATGGTATCAGGCTGGCGATATCAACTCATACGGCAGAGGCCATTTAAACTATTGACCATTGGCTATATCACCTTTTACCCCGTCGCGCAACAGATGGAAATTTGCCTGCTGCTGGCTGTTGTGGGTGGGCATTCATTATACCATGCTGCTGCATTTCGGAATATCGGATGGAATAGCGATCGCCGATGCGGCTATTTCCAACGGGCTGCTGGCCATGTCGCTGTTTTTATTTTCCAATACGCTTGGATTTTATAACCCCTCAAACAAAAAATATGTTTTCCTTTTTGCCTGGTGCCTCGCCGTTGCAGGGTTATGGAGCCTGGCGGTTAAGTACGGGCTGGCCGCATTATTTTCTTACGACCATCAGTACCTGGCTTTTCTCGCTCAATCTATCCCGGTTCGGTTCAATATAGCGCTTATGGCCACTGGTTGCACCGCTATAACCAGCGCTTTATGGTATTACCAGGAAGAACAGAAAGCGCTTGAATCGAGAAAGCTCTCGGCCGAGAAACTCGAAAAAGACGCCGAACTCTTTAAGCTGAGACAACAACTTCAGCCGCATTTTTTATTCAACAGCCTCAATTCTATCAGCGCGCTCACAGGCAGCGATCCCGAACAGGCCAGGAAAATGATCCAGCATCTGTCAGATTTCCTGCGAGGCGCATTAAAAAAAGAAGACCACCAGTGG
>JBDTVL010000451.1:0-3144 GCA_040007215.1 Flavitalea sp. | reverse complement strand
TGTAGATGCGAAAGTGCTGGATAGCCGGCCTGTCACTAATCTTGGTCAGGGATTGCAGGGCATGGTTCCCAATCTGAACATCAATCCAGGAAGCGGCGCGCTGGGCAGAGATGTCTCTTTTAATATCCGTGGAAACACTTCGATAAACGGGGGAAGTCCTTTGATCCTGGTGGATGGCGTACAGATGGACCCCAATCTCATCAATCCGCAGGACGTTCAAAGCGTTTCGGTATTGAAAGATGCGGCTTCGGCTTCTATTTACGGCGCCAGGGCTGCGTATGGAGTGATACTTATCACCACAAAAAATGGAAGGAAGAATAAAAAGCCTGTTGTTTCCTTATCGATGAATTATGCTACGAATAGGCCAACCGTCGTTCCCAAATCCATGAACTCAATAGAATGGACAAGCTGGATGAACGATGGTAATATGACTTCGAACGGACGGCCATATTTCGATGATGAAACCATGCAGCATGTAAAAGCATATTATGATGACCCGGACAATAATGCAACTTTGATTCAGCATTCGGAAGATCCCATTGGCATTTTCCGGGAAGTGGGCAACACCGACTGGTCGAAGGAATTACTGAAAAATACCTATCCTATGCAGCAATACACAGGAAGCGTAACAGGAGGATCAGATAAAGTTACCTACTATACTTCCTTTGGTTATCTCAACCAGAAAGGCATTTCCAAGCCTGGCGATGAAAATTACAACAGGTTCAATGTAACCCAGAACATCAGTTATGAAATTAATAAATGGATCAACGTCAGGGCTAAAGTGGCTATAAATGGAACTGATCAGAAAATGAACCCAAGCAATAGTTCTAATAATTTCGGCGGCGATGAGATATATGCATCTTACTCCGCATGGCCTATCGTGCCTGTACTGGCGCCAGATGGAAATTATGATGAAACCAAAGGATATAACATGGTGGCCTATCTTAAAAATGGCGGCTATCAAAAACAACAAACAAAAGATCTATGGGCTACAGGCGCTATAAAGCTGACGCCGCTGAAGGGCCTGATCATAAACGTTGATTATACCTATAATTCCTACAACAGGAATTATTTAAACTATAGAAAACAATATTATACCCGCGATAACGGAGCTATACTTTTATCGCCCTGGGGTAATATCAGCTCAGTGACAAGAAGAAATAATGATAACCGTTACATGGCGTTTAATGCATTTGCCGAGTATGAAAAAGTTTTGGGCAAAAGTTATTTTAAGGGCTTGGTTGGATTCAACCAGGAATTCGGAGGGTTCGGATCCTTCCAGGCTGAACGGCAAAGTCTGATCAATAACGATATTCCTTATGCGAGCCTCGCAAGAGGCGATCAATTCGTTACGGACGCCGCCTCGGAATATGCCATCCGCGGTACTTTCGCACGGCTTAACTACAGTTATGACAACAGGTATTTGCTGGAACTGAATGGCCGTTACGACGGTTCTTCAAGATTTCCAAAATCGAACCGCTTTGCTTTCTTCCCTTCTGTTTCGGCGGGATGGCGCATTTCGGAAGAATCCTTTTTCAAAGGCCTTAAGAATACGGTAAATGATCTGAAATTACGGGCCTCTTACGGAAACCTGGGCAACCAGACAGTAGCCAGTTATTATCCTTATATAGCCACTTACGGAACAGGAGAAGTAAATTATCTTTTTGGGGGATCTCGCCTGGTAACAGCTTATGCACCAGGATTGGTAAGTCCCATGCTGACCTGGGAAAAAGTATCGCAGTATAATTTTGGACTTGATTTTTCGCTGTTGAACAGAAGACTGACAGGCAGTTTTGATAAGTACACCCGCGAAACAAAGGATATGCTTACGAAATCAAAGTCGCTGCCCTCTGTTTTGGCAACGAATGAACCGCAAACCAACGCCGCAGATATGAAAACCAAAGGATTTGAGGTTTCCCTTGCCTGGAGAGACGAATTCCCTGGCGGATTTACCTATGGGTTAAATGTGATGTTGTCCGATTACATTTCTAAAATAACAAAATATGATAACCCGCAGGGCCTTATTTCAGATTATAATGCTGGAAGTAAACTGGGCGACATTTGGGGATTTGAAACAGAAGGTTTGTTTAAAACTGATGAAGACGCCCACGCGCTCGATCAATCAGAAATTTCAGGACATGAATTTCTGGCGGGAGATATTAAATTCAGGGACCTCGATAAGGATAATAAAATTACCAGGGGAAATCAGACCATTACAAATTCCGGCGACCTGAAGGTGATTGGCAACTCAACTCCCCGCTATAGTTATGGGTTTAAAGCCGATGCGGGATGGAAAGGATTTGATCTTACCTTGTTTTTCCAGGGCGTAGGAAAACGAAGTGTAACGCCTAATTCAATTTATTTTCTCCAGCACTACACCAGTGAGTGGGCAGTTCCACAGAAAATCAACGGCGATTACTGGACCCCGGAAAATCAGGACGCTTATTTTCCCAGGGCGCGCATAGGAAATGCAGATGAGATCACGGAAACCCAGAGCCGCTTCCTCCAGAATGCCGCTTACCTCAGGCTCAAACAGTTTACAGTGGGGTATTCACTTCCCGGAAAGATGATAGAAAAAGCGAAAATCGGCAATGTCCGCTTTTATTTCTCAGGAAATAATATTTGGGAAAGCACAAAAATGCTTGACATTTTTGACCCGGAAGGATTTGCCAGTAACATGTACCCGTTAACCAGGTCATTTTCGTTCGGAATGAATCTTACTTTCTAATCTTTCAATTGAAAAATAGCATGAAAAAATTTTTAATAATACTTACAGGTATTTTGCTGAGCATGACCTATGCGTGTAAGAAAGATTTTATGGACAGGTTCCCCCTGGATAAAATTAATGACGCTAACTTTTGGAAGAAACCGGCAGATCTCAAAACCTATAACAACCAGTTTTATCCCATGCTTGTCAATTCCAATTCTTTTTGGGAGATAGACAACATGAGCGATAACCAGGCTCCTTCGGGTATCGAAAGTTTTATCTGGGATCAGTATGCGCCTCCTTCCAGCGGCGGCGGCTGGGCAAAAAGCGACTGGAGCGCTATCCGCAGCTGCAATTATTTTTTAGATCAGTACCGCTCCGTAGTGGGTAGTGACGCCGAGATCAATACCTATCTGGCCGAGATATACTTCTTTAAA
>JBDTVL010000450.1:0-3166 GCA_040007215.1 Flavitalea sp. | reverse complement strand
TCGGGAGTGGTATGCGTTGCCGGAATTATTTTTTCGCCAATATGATTCTGCACGGTGCTTAATAGCCCACAGGTATAACCAAGATCGGTGAATAGCTTATACAATAAAGTGACTATAGTGGTCTTGCCATTGGTGCCTGTCACGCCTACCAGTTTCAACTTTGAAGAAGGCTGTCCGTAAAAATGGTGCGCCATAAATCCTGCCGCCGCTGAACTGTTTTCCACCTGCACATAAGTAATACCTTCTCTTTTTTCAGCAGGCATCGTTTCGCAGATCACTGCCGAAGCCCCTTTGCTCACCGCCATGTCAATGAACTGATGACCATCTGCAGCCATGCCCCTGATAGCGATGAATGCCGCGCCAGGATTCACCTTCCGTGAATCGATCTGCAGTTCGGTTACTTCTACTGCCGTGCTGCCCTGCACCGATTGAAGTTTTACCCTGAATAATATGTCGCTCAGTATGGCCATTTTCCTTTATCTCAATTAAGTTCAACAACAACTGTTTGTCCTTTGGCCAGGGGCATTCCCGCCTGCACCGATTGCGCTTTTACCTTTCCTCTTCCTTTTGCCAGCACTTTTACTTTTTTATTTTCCAGCACATATAAAACATCTTTCAATCCCATTCCCTTTACATCGGGCATACTGTTCTTTACCAGCGACTGTCCCCTCATTACTGGTTTATTATTAATGCCAGCCACCGACTTGTATTCGCTTTCGCCGGAAGAATCTATAAAACCCATATTCAGCGTTTGCAATACCTGCTTCATATCGGAAGCCGATCCGGCATAATAATAATCGGAGCTGTCAGGGATGGATACATATTGCGGACGCTGTTTATCCTTGCCTGCATTCAGGGCATACAGCTTGTCGGCGATCTCTTTAAATACCGGTCCTGCTATAGCAGCTCCATAATATTTTGCAGCAAAAGGTTTATTTTTTATAACCACGATGCAGGAGTATTGTGGATCGCCCGCAGGAAAATAACCGGCAAAGGACGACTGATAGATATGATCCGAGTATCCCCTGTTTCCATCGGCCACCAGGGCCGTTCCTGTTTTTCCCGCCACTTTATAAGGCGCTCCTCTGAAAAGTTTATACCCTGTTCCGCCTGTATCGGAACACACGCCCAGCAAACATTCCTGCAATTGTTTCAGCGTATGTTCGCTACAGATATTTTCTTCGAGGGCCTCCGGATTATTCTGGTGAATAACAATACCGCCCTGTTTTATTTCATTGACCAGGTAGGGCTTCATCATTCTTCCTTCATTGGCCACTGCATTATACAACATCAGCGTTTGGAGCGGGCTCACCAGCACTTCATAACCAAAACTCATCCATGGAAGAGAAGTGGCGCTCCAGGTTTTTGACGCCGGGGTCTTCACGATAGGCGATGTTTCGCCCATCAGTCCGATCCCTGAAAGTTTATTGAACTGTAATTTTTTGAGATGATCGATAAACTTGTTAGGGTTACTACTGTAATGCGCCGTTACCAATTTTGCCATACCCACATTGGAGCTGTATTCAAAAGCCTGTTTGGCGGTAACATTTGTTTTTTTATGATGTTCGCTGTCGTACACCGTTCTCTTTCCTACTTTCCAGATGCCTCCTTCCAGGTTTACCTGGTCGTTAAGCGTAATGTATTTGTCTTCCAGTAATGCCAGCATGGTGGCAAGCTTAAAAGTGGAGCCGGGCTCAGAAGCCGTGATAGCATAGTTCATATCTTCCCAGTAAACGCCATCGGCGCCTCTTCCCAGGTTAGCGATAGCTTTGATCTTGCCGGTCTTCACTTCCATGACCAGGCAAGCGCCATGACTGCATTCATTTTCTTCCATCACTTTCAGCAGTGCATTCTCGGCAATATCCTGTATGTTCACATCAATGGTGGTAACGATATCCTTACCCTGTTCCGGTTTAATTTCATAACCTTCTACAGGCACATATACGCCGCCGGCAATAAAACGAACGAGGCGTTTACCGCTTTCCCCTTTAAGTACGCTATCGTAAGTATTTTCCAGTCCTACATTCAGGTTCTTTATTTTTCCATCGCTGTCGATAAATTCGCGAGAGAGGCCAATAGTGCGGTTGGCCAGCAGACCGAATGGATTGAGTCTTTTATTTTTTACTTCCGCAATAAAGCCGCTTTTATTTTTACCCTGTCTTACCAGCGGAAACTTCCTGAGCGCCTTAAATTGCTGAAAGGAAATATTACGTTTCAGAAGATAATACCCTTTCTTCTTGGTATACTGCAGTTGAAATTCTTTTTTATATTCAGCGGCAGACTTATCTCTGAAGTATCCGGCGAGGCGCAGCGATAGAGAGTCTATATTTTCTTTAAATCTTTTCCCATTCTTATCCCTTAATCCTTCAGCGCCAAAATCGACATATATATCAAAGAAAGGTATGGAGGTACTGAGCATATTTCCTTCTTCGCTGTAGATGGTTCCCCTGTCGGCATCGATCTCTATAAAACGCTGCTGATGCTTTTTGGCCTCGCCTATCCAGAATTTACCCTCGTATTGTTGAATGTAGATAGCGCGACCCAGTATGATGAGGCTGAATAACACTATGCCGAGAAAGCACAGGTAAACTCTCCATAATATGTCGCTTTTTACTTCCAATATTTATCTTTTATCTGAACTGTCGGTTATTATGATGGGCGGAGCTACCAGTTCTTTTAATCCCAATGGCTCTACTGCTTTCGATAGCTCGCTTTGTTTACTGCGAAACATCACTTCGCTTTTCAATGTTTTGTATTCGTAATGCAACTCATCGAGTTCTTTGCTTACGGTACTGATGTTCCTCACGACCTTATCGGCATAGTGTCCGTTATAGATATACACCACTGCCAGCGCCGATAAGAAAAGAAAGAAACGGATATTTCTGACTATCCACTGATAGTTCAGCCATCGTTTCCAATCGGATCGGTTATCTTTTATTGGCGCTTCTTCTGTCATTACCGGTTTTATATTAAAGCGTTGTACTTATTCTTTTTTCCGGGCCACTCTCATTTTTGCGCTTCTTGATCTTGGATTGTCGCGCTGTTCTTTTTCTCCGGGAACAATTGGTTTTTTATTGACCGGATCCAGTTCAGAAACACTGGAAGGCGTTCCATACACATCGCTCTCTTCGCTGCTGTCTTCAAAGGTTCCCTTCCTGAAAAACAC
>JBDTVL010000449.1:0-3169 GCA_040007215.1 Flavitalea sp. | reverse complement strand
CAGCTAAAAGATCAGAAAAAAACTGATCTTTCTTTGGCGGACCATTCCACGGCTGAACAAAACCAGGTAAAACAGAAAGAAAAAACAGCTGTAGAGGAGCCAATTACGAATTCCGGAGCTGGAATTGGCGCTAATGCAGCTCCACAACCTGCCGTTCAGCAAAACAATAGCGGTAGCAATACGGAACCGATCGTTGTGGTGACAGAATCGGCTCAGCCAAAATCAGGCAGCGCTTCCATTTCTGAAACAATTGCTCCCACTGTGGGAAATAGCGGTGCAAATACACCCGTTGCCACAGAAGCTGAAAAAAAATCTTTGGGCGTATATAAAGTGGTTTCCAAAGCAAATTTTTATACGGCTCCAAATGAAACCAGCTTAAGCGCACAATTTATTTACCAGTTCTCTCCTGTTACGCTCGATGCGCTGGAAGAAACAAAAGATTTTATTCTGGTAGTTACGAAGAGTAACCTGGGCGCCATTAACAAAGGATGGTTAAGCAAAAAAGATCTGCGCAGAATAGACCAGTAAGTTGCGCTGTTTTGCAACATCCTATTCCGCTCTTAAACTTTTTACCGGGTTAGCGATAGCGGCTTTAATAGGCTGGAAGCTGATGGTGCAAAAATTTTTGATCATATTTTTCAGTTGTTATCAGCGTGGCTGTTTTCGGAGTTCCTCCATGATATGCCTGAATTTTACTTTATTATCCTTCCATTAATTACAGAGTCTATGGAACCTAACGAATGTACACTTTAGTACAGCATCTTCCGTTTGCGCATACGCAAAAAAATCCCCCTGGTCGAAACAGGGGGATATACAACTAAAAACAGGAATGAGAAACAAGGTAAGCAGTTAGCTCATCATGCAGGAATTATTGGTAATGATTACTGCATGAGGTTACTATAACTAATCGGGTTTTTTGCCGTCTAGAAATGTATTTATGGTGGAAATCTGGGCGCCGGAATTATCGTCGCTTTTTACTTCGTAATTGCTGTAGAAATTTTCAACATGGGAGATGCTGTTATACAAATCCAAATTGCGGCGGATATAAGCCGGCACAGTTTCAAACTCATTGTTAGGGTCGGCAGCATTAATATTGAACGAAAGATTGCGCAATTTCTGAATACGTTCTGCTGCCCGTCGTTTCTGTTGTTCTGTTTCGTCCTGCAAAGCAAGCTCCTCAACAGATGGAAACGCCATAACAATTTCTTTCGTTTGATAGGCCCTAGGCTCTTCCGCCGCTGCTGGAATCTCGTCTTTCATCACCAGTTGCATCTCCGTGGAAGGTTCTTCTTCCATGATCGGTTCAACACTGGCAACTATGACCGGTTCCTTCACAGGTTCAGGATTGGACTTTCCTGATATTGATTCTGCATAAATATTGGATGGCTTGGCCAAGTATCCTCCTGACGCTGCAGACGCAGAAGAATTATTTTCAATAGAATTTTTTTGTGGCGAGGTTAGGGATGACGGAGATTCCTCTTTCGATGGATACGAAAATACCCATTCTATTGTTTCCTCTGATCGTAAATTCTCCATTTTATTTTCCACAGTATTTTTACCGGCCTCATTAGTAAAAACACCATCCCCGTCATTTAATTCCGAAAGCGTAGGCGCCATATCATCTTTCACCGGCTCTGCTGCACGGGGCTGCTGAACAAAGGCCTGCGCAGTTTTTTTCATTTGCAAAGCCTCAGTTTGTTTCTTCTCTTCAGCCGCTCTTGCTTCTATTGCTTTTTGTTCGTCTGCAAACTTCTTAGCTTCTGCAGCTTTCTGAGCTTCGTATAATTTCAGCGCTCTCGCGGCTTCCTGCTCTTCAGCGGTTGCCGTTAAAGTAAGCACGATCTTTTCATCTTTGGAGGCTTCCGGTTTTTTCTTCTGCTCCGACCTGCCAAACGGATCTTTATATTCAAAGCCTGTAGCGATCAGCGTAATGCCGATCTTATCGTCAAGCGTATTGTCGTATCCCATACCCAGGATAACATCGGTGCCTTCGCCAGCCTGTTCCAGTAAATAGTTCTGAATGATCTCTACTTCATCCATCGTGAATTCATGATCGCCTTCGGCGGAATTGATATTAATTAATATCCATTTCGCTCCGCGGATATCATTATCATTCAATAATGGCGAGGTAAGCGCTTCTTCAATCGTGCGCTGCGCGCGATTTTCGCCGCCGCAGGCTGCGCTGCCCAGGATGGCTACGCCGCCATTCTTCATCACCGTGCATACATCGGCAAAATCGACATTGATCTGGCCGGTGCTGTTGATCACATCAGTGATACATTTCGCGGCCGTTGCCAGTACATTATCTGCCCTGTTAAATGCTTCCTTCATTTTAAGGTTGCCAAACTGGTGACGCAGTTTGTCATTGCTGATCACGAGCAGCGTATCTACATACTGCTTCATCACGTTAATACCTTCTTCAGCCTGGAGCTGACGCTTCTTTCCTTCGTAAGAAAAAGGAGTGGTTACAATACCTACCGTGAGTATACCCAGTTCGCGGCATATCCTGGAAATGATCGGCGCTCCGCCGGTTCCTGTTCCACCACCCATTCCAGCGGTTATGAAAGCCATCTTGGTATTGACTTCAAGAATGCTTTTTATTTCTTCCAGGCTTTCTTCGGTGGCCTGCCTGCCAATGTCAGGATTAGCGCCTGCTCCCAGTCCCTGCGTAAGATGAGGCCCCAGTTGCACACGGTTAGGAACCTTACTCTGCGCTATAGCCTGTGAATCGGTATTACAAATGATGAAGTTTACTCCTTCGATGTTCTGGCTGAACATATGATTGACCGCATTGCTTCCTCCGCCGCCAACGCCAATCACCTTTATGATAGATGATTTTTCTTTCGGTAGATCAAAATGAATCATAGAAAATTGTATTAATGGGTTAGTAAAATCTATTTTATAAAGCCCTGTCCTCTTCTTCTTTAAAAAGATCGATGAGCGTTACTTTGAACTTTCCCCAGAAATCTTTCAGGCCTTTACGGTTCCTGACTTTTTCTTCCTGGAGCATTTCTTCATTATCCAAAACATCTTCGGGCATTTCCATTTTTTTCAATGCCTCCGGCACTTCCACACGGGTATATTTTGTTTCGAATTGTTTGCGATGGTGTTCATAATCGCTGTACCCTTTCAGAATAAGCCCGATACAGGTAGAATAAGTGGGCTTGGC
>JBDTVL010000448.1:0-3174 GCA_040007215.1 Flavitalea sp. | reverse complement strand
CAGTTTTTGCTTTATCAGTTCAAATTCTTCGGCCGTTATTCTCAGCTGGGCCGCCGTTTCCATCGTTATCTCCATAATCGGCTATAAAAGGTAAAATTTAAAAGTTCAAACACACAATATGAGAGCGCAAGATATTAAATTCGCAGATGCCTGATCCCAAAAAACTGGTGTTTGTTTGCAATACTTCCTGGGGTATCTATAAGTTCCGGCTTACCCTGATCAGGCAACTTATCAAAGCAGGATATCCGGTATTTGTACTGGCTCCGGAAGACCGGTATTCGGAATACCTGGATCATGAACAGGGACTAACCTTTATCCGTCTTCATCATTTTAAACCTACCAGTTTTTCTTTGCTGCACGACTGGCAATTGTACCGCGAGCTGCGCCGGCATTACCTGCATATACAACCGCAACTGATCTTTCATTATACCATTAAAGCTAATATTTACGGAACTTTAGCCGCCAGGGCAGCAGGTTGTTTGTCTATCAGCGTAATCACCGGCCTGGGGTATACCTTTCTTAATAATATGATCCTTCGCCAGGCAGTGAGCTTTATGTACAGGTTCTCGCTGAAAAGAGCGGCGGAAACATGGTTCCTGAATGAAGACGACCGATTATATTTTACGCAACATGGCATAGTACCAGCCGGCAAAACAGCTATTCTTCCGGGTGAAGGCATCGATACCGGAAAATTTATCGCCAAAGGCCATTACGCCATCAGGCCTACCCTGGTATTCCTGCTTATCGGCAGGATCATTAAAGAAAAAGGCATTGCTGAATATGCCGCCGCCGCCGCTATCCTGAAACAAAAAGGCTATGCGGTGGAATGCCAGCTAGTGGGCTTCTACGATTATAAAAACCCTTCATCGGTACCACATAAAAAATTCATGGACTGGGTAAGCCAGGGACTGATCACCTATCACGGAGGCACAGACGAGATCATGCCCTTTATTGAAAACGCCGATTGCCTTGTACTTCCTTCCTACCGGGAAGGGATACCGTTCAGCTTGCTGGAAGGCGGCAGTATGCGCCGACCGCTGATCGCGGCCGATACGGCAGGCTGCCATGATATTGTAGTACCTGGCAGGAATGGATTCCTGTGCCGCGAAAAAGACGCCAAATCGCTGGCCGCGGCTATGGAAGCTTTTTATGGTTTGTCGCCCGCAGAACGTTTAGCCATGGGAGAAGAAGCCAGGAAGATCGTGTGCGAAAAGTTCACCAGGGAGATAGTGGAGGCAAAATATTTTTCCACGATCAGCAGGTATACCCAGGCGCCAGATCCGGTTTATCGCCTCTCCCAAATGACCAATAAATTTTAAGGCGATGCATCTCTTATTGTTCATCTTTTACCTTATAGCGCTTAGTTTTCTGGTTACCCGCTCGCGGTTTCTAAGCTCCAGCCGGCTATCGCCTTACGTGCTGGTATCAGTTTTTATTCTTTACAGCGCTGCGGGTTGCCTGCATGTATGGATCGCCTATCATTATTTCCCGCATCAAGGCGATATCTGGAACCTGTACCGCGACAGCTTACAGATGAAAAAGGAAATGCTGGCTGATTTCAGGGCGTTCTCGGCCTATTATTTACCGACCTCTTTTACGATAGATATGACAGGCAAGTATTCGGGCTGGTCGTACCTGCAGTACCAGGGCATCAGGACCATTCACCTTATATTCAATTTTTTGTCGTTCGATAACCTCTACATCAATACCCTTCTGTTCTGTTTTGTTACCTTATGGGGCAAGATCGCTTTGTTCCGGATGCTGGATGGAATAACAGGAGGAAATAATATCACCGTGCCTTTGCTGGCGATAGCGCTTCCCGGAACCCTATTCTGGACATCAGTGGTACATAAAGAAGGTATTCTTTTTGCGGCGCTTGGTTTCTTATCCTATTGCTGCTGGAAACTGCTGAATAACAAAGGAGGCGGGAAAGATATAGCGGTAATAATGCTTTCGCTTGCCGCGATATTTTTTACGCGGAAGATACTGCTCGTGAGCCTCCTGCCTGCTCTGGCGTTATGGGTGATATCTGCAAAAACAGCCTACCGAACCAAATACATTTTTCTGGCGGTGACTATTGGCAGTTTTGCACTCCTGGCCGTTTTAGCCGCAATTCATCCTGCCTTTGATATTCTTTATCAGCTCAGCGACCGGCAGGTTATTTTTCAGCAGATGGATGGCGCGTCCAGGATGAAATTACCTCTGCTGGAACAAGGCTGGAAAAGTTTACTGGCCGTTTTTCCTTATGCGGTCTTTAATGGTTTGTTCATGCCGCTTCCTGGAACCGGGGGCCAGATTCTATATGCTTTTTTTGGTTTGGAGATCGTGATGATATGGATTATTGTGGCATATACTGTCTATTATCTTTATATTAAAAAAAAATCTATCTGGTTTTCAGGTTTCGATTTATATTGTCTTATCTTTTCTTTATCGGCTTTGCTGCTGATTGGTTATGTTATTCCTTTTGCAGGAGCTATTGTGCGGTATAAAAGTATCTGTTATCCCTTTCTGCTGATACCCTTTATGAAGCTCTTGCAAGCACATCCTCTTATGAGGAGATGGCATGAAAGGATCAAGGCCAAAATACTGCGATAATTTATATTATATAAATATATATACAACAGTATTTAGAGTATATTCTTTCTATTTTGATAATTTGAAGAAAAAATCTGTTGTTTATTTTTGATTCTTCCATAAATTTTGATTCAGACGAACAAAAGTTTTACTTCTGCTCAAATAATCGTTTATTTGCAACTGCTAAAAATATATCAATGGAATCATTACGTTTTAAAGCTATCAATGACCTTTCAACAGCCTCCAACGGGGTGGAAATCGGAAGATCAGCCAAAATTACTGGCATTTTTAATGAGAATGTTTTTACGCTTAAGGTAGCCCGTGAATTCCTTAGCGACGAAGGCTATAAAAGCCTCACTTCATCTATTAAAGGCGGTAAAAAGATTGATCGCGCCGTAGCCAACCAGATCGCCGCGGGATTGCGTCAATGGGCCGAAACAAAGGGCGTAACACATTACACACATTGGTTTCAGCCATTAACCGGTTCATCCGCTGAAAAACATGATTCCTTCTTTACGCTTAAAAGTGATGGCACGCCCATTGAACAATTTGACGGCGATACGCTGATCCAGCAGGAACCTGATGCATCTTCCTTTCCAA
>JBDTVL010000447.1:0-3183 GCA_040007215.1 Flavitalea sp. | reverse complement strand
TCGGTCAGCCCCATGTCCTGAAATAATACCTGCTGCTTATGCAATGGAGAAGTTATAGACAAATTTACAAGCTTTTCTGAACTAATTCTAATCCCCTATCAATCAATTACCTTTGCCAAAATACCCGAAGCCATATGCCCAATACCGATTCCGGAGCTGATGCATTTCCGAAAAAGCAAATTATTGATGAGTACCCGAAGGATCTGCCGGATACCTCCGGCGATGACGATGCCGATACTGCCGATTCCGGTGAAGAATTGTTTGAAAGAGTGCACCTTATTGTAGATAAGGGACAGGAGCCATTAAGGCTCGACAAGTTCCTTGTGGCCCGGATTGAAGGAGCTTCGCGCAACAAAGTGCAGCAGTCCATTGAAGCAGGACGTGTACTGGTGAATGGAAAAAATGTACAGGCCAATCATAGAATAAAACCCGGAGAAGAGATCATTGTCTATTCGGATAAAGAAACGCATAGCGAAGAGATCATACCGGAGGAAATGCCATTGTCCATCGTGTATGAAGACGAAGAGATCATGATCATCAACAAGCCCGTTGGCATGGTGGTGCATCCCGCTAGCGGCAATTATTCAGGCACCCTGGTGAACGGGGTAGCCTGGTACCTGCAGAAGCAGAACAGTCATCTTAACCAGGAAGATCTGCCGCGATTCGGGCTGGTGCACAGGATAGATAAGAATACCAGCGGACTGCTGGTACTGGCTAAGAACAGCAAGGCGCTGACCAGTCTTGCGAAACAATTCTTCGATCATACCGTTCACCGCCAGTATATAGCTTTAGTATGGGGCGATGTAGTGGAAGATGAAGGAACCATTAACGCTAATATTGGAAGGCATAAACGTTTGAGAAAACTCTTTGATGCTTACCCTGATGGCGATCAGGGAAAAGAAGCCATTACCCATTATAAAGTATTGGAACGGCTCGGTTATGTAACCCTGATTCAGTGCGAGCTGGAAACCGGCAGAACCCACCAGATCCGGGTGCATATGCAGCATATCGGTCACCCGCTATTCAATGACGATGTATATGGAGGCGATCGTATCGTTAAGGGAACGGTGTTCACCAAATACAAACAGTTTGTCGACAATTGCTTTGCTATCTGTCCGAGACATGCCCTTCATGCCAGGACTATCGGTTTCATACATCCGAAAACCCGTCAGCCGGTAAGTTTCGACAGCGATATGCCCGGTGATATGAGAGATGTTATTGAGAAATGGAGAAATTATTCGAAGACGAGGAAATGAGCTCACAGGAAACCCCGCATCATTTATTAAAATCAAACAATGTAGCCGTAAATATTCCTCTTTCTCTTTTTTTGAATACCACATCCCAGTTGCCATTGTAGCGCATAACTTTAGGCACCAGGTATTCATGGAATTTTGTCATCTCCACTTCAATATGAATATCAAAATCATATACGGCTGCATTATAGCTCAGGTCGTAATTGCGGGCAACGATATCCCAGTTTTTTGAATCGAACCAGGTGGTCATTTCATTGATCACCACTTTGTCTTTACGCGAACCTTTAAGATCTTCTAGCGGTAACATCTTAAATACATAACATATCTCTCCTTTGAACTCTTCCATATCTATAACAAAATCATAGAGGTCGGATACATCTTCATCGAACAGCGCAACTTTATTGCCAATAAAGGGAATGCCAGGAATTCTTTTTCCGGGATTGAAGAAAAGCATTTTTAGTTGCTCCTTATGTTTTTCAATACCTGACTTCCCTTTTAAACTAAATGAAGATCCTGACACAATATTCGTCTCGCCGCAGACCGTATCGGGCGCGAGAAACAGCCCTGCATACATTTCCAGCGTATAATAATTATAAGCGCCGCTATTCGTGTATAGGTCGCCGGTATGTTTTTCTTCCAGGGTATGCATCCATCTGCAGCTATCCTTCACTTCCTGCCTGGTACTGCTGACCAGCGTAGCCTGGGCATATCCTTTTTTGTCGTTCATCCGAACGTCATTAAAAGAACTGTAGCCCAATATTTTCAGGTTACGAAAAGCTTTATAGAAAGTGGTATCGTCTTTTACCCGTCGAATGAATGCGGGCACATTGAGGTTGCTGCGCACCACCACCTCTTTAAGCGTAACAGCTTTCTTTTCGAAATTATACAGCGAATCCTGGGCTGTGGCGGCAAAGTAAAGAAAGAAAAAAAACAGGCTCATACAGCTCATGAAACGTAAACGTAACCTGTCAACTGCGGAAATAAGCCTCATTTATTGAAGATCATTTTATAATCCACCTTAATCTTCCCCTTCGAAATATCTTCCAGCTTTCCTCTCATTAGTTTTCGTTTCAGGGGTTTAAGGTGATCGATAAACAGCTTGCCTTCTATATGATCGTATTCATGAAGAATAACGCGTGCTGTGATGCCGTTAAAAGTGGATATATGCGGCTCGAATTTTTCATTCAGGTATTCAATGGTGATCTGTTCATTACGACTAACATCTTCCCGGATCTTCGGAATACTGAGGCAGCCTTCATTATACACCCATTCTCCGCCGTCGAGTTCGGTGATATGGGCATTGATAAATACCTGTTTTATACCGGGTTCATCAGGAAACTTACCCTTATCTTCCTCATCCTGATTCACAAATATCTGGCTGCTGTCGACCACGAACAGGCGTATGCTTCGGTTGATCTGCGGGGCTGCCAGTCCAACGCCATTGCTGGCATACATAGTTTCCCACATGTTATCGATCAGCTTATCTATTCCGGGGTAATCGGCTTCGATATCATTACTCATCACTCTTAAAACAGGAGATCCATAAGCGACTATAGGCAGTATCATTGTCGAAACATTTAAAGGGCAAATTTACGTCAATATGCGCATAATACAGGGCATTGAAGGCTATTCCGCCCCCGGAACGGCTCCTTAACTGAATTTCTGCGGCTGATTACGAAGATATTCCTGGAGGATGATGGTAGCGGCGATCTCGTCAATAAGCGCTTTATTACGCCGCTGCATTTTTTTAAGCCCCATATCGATCATGGCCTGTGAAGCCATTTTGGAAGTGTAACGTTCATCCACCGGTAATATAGGCATAGCCGGAAATTCTTTTTTTATCTTTTTGATGATGTTCCTCACCAGTGGCGTGGCATGCGTGTCGGTATCATCCCAGTTTTTGGGTTCACCGATCACGATCAGTTCTACC
>JBDTVL010000446.1:0-3185 GCA_040007215.1 Flavitalea sp. | reverse complement strand
AAAATGAGTACCCGCGGTTGAAGCGAGATGGCCGCCGGCAGAAAACCCCATAATGCCGATACGGTCTTTACGGACTCCCCATTTCCGGGCATGCGATCTTACCATACTGATCGCCTGCTGTGCATCCTGTATCGGGCCGATCTCTTTATTCACCATCGTTTTGTCGTTCGGGATCCGGTATTTCAACACAAAAGCAGTAACCCCCATTTCATTGAAACGGCGGGCCACATCCGCGCCTTCATGACCGGAAGCGAGTATGGAATAACCTCCGCCGGGGCAGATGATCACGGCAGAGCCATTAGCCTTCGGAGGAGGAGCATAGTATACGGTAAGGGTTGGAACGCTCACCTTGCTTACGATAAGCACACTGTCCTCATTAATAGCAGAAGATTCTTCATTCGGAGACGGTATCGCTCCAGGAACACCTTTCGGGTAGAGTGGAAATTCTTTCTGAGCAATGGTCGGCATAACAGAAAACCAGGTTATAGCGAGAATAATTAATTTTTTCATCCGGCAATATTTAAGTTAAAGCAGGGAGCTTTCCATCCAAACTTCTTCTTTAAAAGTAATGGTTATACATGAAATTATAAGGCTGATATTTTTAAATGGAGTAAACTTGCCAATCAATAGCAAACAGTATTATGAAGATTGGTATTGAAGCGCAAAGAATATTCAGGCCTTCGAAACATGGTATGGAAGTGGCCGCTATGGAACTGATCAGGCGCCTGCAGGACCTCGATACGGTTAATGAATATATCCTGTTTGCCAAACAAGATAAAGACAGGGAGGGCGTTCGCGAAACCACCAATTTCACTCATCAGTTTGTTTCTTCCTTAACGTATGCCGACTGGGAACAGATAGCGCTTCCGCTGGCGCTGAAAAAAACCAAACCCGATCTCCTTCATTGCACCGCCAATACAGCCCCGGTATACTGCCCGGTTCCCCTGGTACTTACTTTACATGATATTATTTTCCTGGAAAAGCTCAATTTCAAAGGATCCTCTTACCAGAACCTCGGTAACCTGTACCGGAGAATGGTAGTTCCGAAAGCTATACAGAAAGCTACTGTTATTATTACGGTGTCGGCGTATGAAAAACAGGTGATCATGGAAAAATGCGGAGTGTCGGAACACAAGATCAGGGTGATCCATAATGGTGTGGATGAAAGATTTCATTCCGGTTATCCTATGGAGGCATTGAATGATTTTCGACGCCAGCGTAAACTTCCCGAAGCGTTCATTTTATTTTTGGGTAATACCGCGCCAAAGAAAAATACGCCGAATATGATCCGCGCCTATGCAGACTATTGCAGCCAGGATAAAAATGCTTTGCCGCTGGTGATCACCGATTATGACCGCAGGCGGGTGCAAAAAATACTGGAAGATATCAACAGGAAAGAACTTATAGTTAATTGTATATTTCCGGGATATATACCCGCCTCGCAGATGCCGCTGCTGTATAATTGCGCCGATCTTTTCGTTTATCCATCCCTGAGGGAGAGTTTCGGTTTGCCGGTACTGGAAGCGATGGCCTGCGGAACGCCGGTTGTCTGCTCAAATACTTCCGCTATTCCAGAAGTGGCCGGGCAGGCGGCCCTAATGGCCGATCCTTTGTCGACCGCCGGTATAGCTGATGCGATGTTCAGGATGTGTAATGACAGCGATCTCCGCAACCAGTATATCAGGAAAGGAGAGAAAAGAAAAAACCTGTTCAGCTGGCGATTAGCGGCTGAACAGGTTTTAGATATTTACAAGTCCGTTTAAGCGTTTATGCGGGATAGTTAGATCACTATCATCGCATCTCCATAACTGAAGAACCTGTATTTATCCTTAATGGCTTTTTTATACGCTTCCGTGGCCAGGTCATAACCGGCAAATGCACAAGTCATGATCAGCAGGCTGGTTTTAGGCAGGTGCAGGTTAGTGATCAGCGCATCGGCTACATTGAAATTATAGGGGGGATGAATAAAGATATTCGTCCATCCTTCGGAAGGCTTCAGTAATTTTTCGGCGGTATAAGAAGATTCCAGCGCCCGCATGGTGGTAGTGCCTACTGCGCAGATGCGGTGATTGCCTACGATAGCTTTGTTCACGATTTTACAGGCAGTGTCTTCAATACGGTAATATTCAGCGTCCATTTTATGTTTGCTGAGATCTTCCACTTCAATAGGACGGAAAGTTCCGAGGCCTGTATGAAGGGTGACTTCGGCAAAACGTATGCCTTTTATTTCCAGTCTTTTGATCAGTTCTTTACTGAAATGAAGACCAGCGGTAGGAGCGGCTACGGCCCCTTCGTGTTTTGCATAAACGGTTTGATAACGCTCTTTATCTTCTTCATCCGGCTTGCGCTTGATGTATTTAGGTAAAGGCGTTTCTCCGAGAATTTCCAGCATTTGGCGGAATTCATCATCTGTGCCATCCCAGAGAAAACGGATGGTACGGCCACGGGAAGTGGTATTATCGATCACTTCAGCTACCAATTCGTCATTGTCGCCAAAGTATAATTTATTACCTACGCGTATCTTCCTTGCGGGATCAACGATAACATCCCAAAGCCTGTTGGGTTTATTGAGTTCTCTTAACAGGAACACTTCAATCTTTGCGCCTGTTTTTTCTTTGCGGCCATACATGCGCGCAGGAAAAACTTTGGTGTTATTTACGGCAAAAACATCTTTATCGTCAAAATAGTCGATGACATCGCGAAAATGTTTGTTTTCAATTTGCCCGGTTTTACGGTGGATAACCATCATACGCGCGTCTTCTCTTCTCTTGGTAGGATGCTGGGCAATAAGATTTAATGGCAGATCAAATTTAAACTGGGATAACTTCATGTAAACAACGATTTATTTTTATAGTCCACATGATACCAAACGGGGAAGTATGGGAGGGAAAGATCGGGTAGTTTTCCGATAATAACCTGATCTTACGGCACCAGGTTGATATCATATAAGGTTCAATTTTCAAGCGGGCGAAGGTAGCGATTTTTTAAGGGTTTTTGCGTTTATTTTTTGATTTTTAGCCGGTTCCGGGAATTGCCAGCAGCAGTTTACGGGTATATTCCGACTCCGGACGGTTATAAACCTGGTCTGATGCTCCTATTTCTGCTATTTTACCCTGGTTTATCACCATTATCCGGTCGCTGATATATTTTACCACAGAAAGATCGTGCGAGATAAAGATATTAGT
>JBDTVL010000445.1:0-3189 GCA_040007215.1 Flavitalea sp. | reverse complement strand
ATCATGTAATGATCCTTTCCCAGCCTTCTTTACACGAGAGTTTTGACAATAAAACAGATAAGAACAATACCGCTATCCATGAATTTGTTCACCTCATCGATAAAACAGATGGAACGGTAGACGGCTCTCCTGAGTTCCTGTTAGATAAGGGATATATAAAACCCTGGCTACAGCTCATACATAAAAATATCGCCAGTATTGAGAACAATGACAGCGATATTAATCCTTATGCCGCTACTAATGAAGCCGAGTTCTTTGCAGTAGCGGCAGAATATTTTTTTGAGCGGCCTTTGTTGCTGGAAGAAAAGCATCCTAAATTATATGCCCTGCTGGAAATTATTTTCAAACAGGATCCTAAAACGGACAGCAAAAAGCAAAAAACGCGGGCTCCCGTTTCTTAAAGAAATATTCTGATATTTTTACGTTATTAAATTAAAAGATACCACAACTATAGTAATACTGATGCAGATAAGGGCGGTAAGGAAAATATAATCCGCTATGGATTCCAGCTTTTTTTTCCTGCCTGATTGGGTTGACCGCATCGATAAAAAAGATAACAGGCAACTCGATATTAATAAGATCGCCGCTACGCCAGTAAAATCATCGATCATTGTAACATGATTGAATTTGGCCACTTTGATGGAAGTCATTACAACCAGGCAAAAGCCAAGCAGGTTAGTGGAGGTGCTCAGTATATGAGGAGATTTATTTTCGTTTTGCATAATATAAAAATGAAGAAAGATAAGCTACCCAGATTATAAAAACTCTTGTAAGTTTAATAGCTGTTTATAATACTGATGAATGGTAATAAAAGAATGTTAATAGACTATCTTGCCTTTAAATTAGTCATTTTTTTATGCCTGTATCATTTGCAGAAACGCTTGTTGTCGGAATTTCTTCCCGCGCTCTTTTTGATCTTGAAGAAGAGAACCGTTTTTTCTGCGAGCATGGAGTGGCAGATTCTTAATCCGGGTACTGGTTTTCATTTGGTAAAAGCTTTGCTTAACCTGAACAGGCTTTCTGTCAATGACCGTTTGGTGGAAGTGATCGTGATGTCAAAGAACAGTCCGGAGACCGGCGTGAGGGTTTTAAATTCCATTAAACATTATGGCCTTGATATAACCCGATCGGCTTTTACTGGAGGCGAGCCGCTATTTCCTTATCTGGAAGCCTTTGATGTAGACCTGTTATTATCCAAGGACGAAGAGGATGTACAGAAAACAATTGATTCAGGCATAGCTTCTGCGGCATTGATCTATGCTCCGCCATTGGAATATGAGCCCGAAGCTTTTACTGTAAGAATTGCTTTTGATGCAGACGCTGTTTTATTTTCGGATGAATCAGAACTTATTTACAAGACAAAAGGTTTAGATGCTTTTCATGAAAATGAGAGCGTTAATGAAACTTCAGCATTGAAGGAAGGGCCTCATGCGAAGCTATTGAAAATACTGGCGAAAATTCAGAAGAAGATGAACATTGGGGCAGAGGTTTCACCACTGAGATTGGCGATTGTTACCGCAAGAAATAGTCCTTCACATATGCGCGTCATCAATACGCTCAGGGAATGGGAGGTATATATTGATGGCGCTTTTTTCCTTGGCGGTATATCAAAGGATAAAATTCTTAAAGCGTTCAGGGCGCATATTTTCTTCGACGACCAGGACTATCACCTGAAAAATGCCAGCCAGATGGTGCCCAGCGCCAGGGTTCCGTATAAATCCGATTCTCTCCTCCATATTAAAAATGAAACGTCGCCTGTCGATGGCGAAAATGTTTCAGATCCTACTCTACCCAAATGAAGACCAGGAATATTTTGACTTAAGGTCATGATAAGTAGTTTTACGCTTCCGTAAATTGATCGGCATCATTTTAACGCCATTCAGATCAAGTAATTGCTAAAAATGTTCGGTGTTTCAACATTTAATCGTTGATACACTTATCTTTGTGCTTTCATAGGATAAGGTTTAATGGCGAAAGTCATTGTATTCCCTTGGTTTCTACCCGGGGAATTCTTTTTTTATATGCTGGATGAAATTCTTTTAAAATATTACAGTAATGAAAAAACCCTGCGGACTTTCTCTCCGCAGGGTTTTTTATTGTTTTTTTGTACACTTATAAAACTGAGGAACTACTTCAATAAATTACTTAAAAACCCACCTATACCAGCATTTCCTGCTCCTCCGGTAAGGCTGCCAATCAATGATCCCAAACCTCCCTGATTCAGGCCAGAAGAGGCATTGGTTCCCTGCATGCCTTTATTCAGCATATTACCCATAATCATGGGGCCAATAAAACCGATCAGTCCTTTTGCAAGGCTGCCAATATTGATCCCTGAATTTTGCAGTTTTTGTCCAAGCCCCAGGTTGTCGATAATGCCGCCTAGTCCGCCAGACGAAGCGCCTGCGCCCGCAATGCCCAGAGCTGCCGGTTGAGTAGCTGTTTCCTCTACATAATGGTTCAGCGCTTCCAGTTGATCATCATTGATCTGCAGGTAGTTGGCAATTGATGCGATATGGGTTTTTTCCTGGTCAACTACATTGTTATCCGATTTTGCGAAGGCGATCAGGTCTGTTACCAGAGAATACCTGAGTTCGCTTGATTTCAGAACATCCAGCGCGTTTTTGAGCGGCTGGCCCGATGTTTCTGATGCTGCGGCAGCCACCTGTTGTTTTTCGTTTTCGCTTAAACCTGCTGCCTCGGCAAGATGACCGAGGTAGGTAATTTCCTGGTCCGATGCAGATTTATCTGCTGTAGCAATAGAGGCTATTGCTGTAACATATGCCGTTTTTTCCAGCGAGGAATATCCTTCTAACATCTGAGCGCCCATGATAATTTTAGGGTTTAATGGTGATGTAATTATTGTTGAAAGTCAACATCTAATTTACATAATAAGGTAAACAAATAAAGATAATGTTCAACCCTTTTAATCTTTCCTTAGTAGGTAATAAAAAAATTATAAGCGGCAGGGGTTAATTGTAAAAAATGCCCGGAGCATCTCGTTGCGCTATCGTTGTACGCATTTTCTAATTGTGCATATCAATAAAACTCAAGGAGAAACTGGCAGGAGAGAGTATGTCGATGACCTTATATTTTGGTTGACCATTTTCGTAATACTCAATCCTGATCTCAGACTGTGGGGGAGAAGTTTGAATACAGGCTGCGCAAACAACGCTGGCATTTACCTGGCAA